>NZ_JSYC01000170.1:0-44370 GCF_054823965.1 Gordonia sp. GN26
ATCGGCGCCGGGTGACTTCGTCACCGTCGGGGAGCACCGGCTGCACGTGCTCGACGAGGGTTCGGGTCCGCCGCTGCTGCTGATGGCGGCGTTGGGAAGCAACTGGTTCGACCTCGATCCGCTGGTGGCCCGGCTGTCGACGTCGTGGCGGGTGATCCGCTACGACCGTCCGGGGTACGGGTTGTCGAGCCCGGTCGGGCGGCAGCACCTCCCGACCCTGCTCGGCGAGGTCGAACGGATGGTCGCGGTCCTCGAGGCCCGCGGTGTGACCGAACCCGTCGTCGTGGTCGGACATTCGCTGGCCTCGCTCTATGTGGAGGCCTTCGCCCGGCAGTACCCCGGCCGGACGGCGGGCGTGGTCGTGCTCGACGGCTCCTATGTGCTCGTGCCGTGGCGCCTGGTGCCGCTGTCGTTCCGGGTCGGGAACGCACACCGGCTCATGGGTGTGGCCCGTGCGGTGACGAGTCGCGTCGGCATCCAGCGGTGGCCGAGCCTGCAGGTGTGGAAGCGGGTCGTACCGGCGCCTCCCGAGGGCCGCGGTGAACAACAACGCCGTTGGGGAGCCCGCATCTTCGGGCAGCCGCCGTTCCTGCTGGCGATGCTCGTCGAGAACGCCGCCTTCGGTGCGATGAACAAGACCCTGCGCGGCCTGCGTCGCACCGCCCCGATGCCCCGAGTACCGGTCGTCGTGGTGGTCGCCTCGTCGACGCTGCGCGGATGGCGGGTGTTCTGGGAGTGGAAGCAACGGCGCTATTCGGACATCCTCGGCGCCGATGAGATCGTGGTCCTTCCGCAGGCCAAGCACTTCCTGGTCTCCGAGCGGCCCGACGAGGTCGCGGGGATCATCGACGGTCTCGTTGGAGAACGGCAGCCCGAACCTACCCGGGAGTAACCCGAAACTTGCGGTAACACCTAAACTGGTCCGCATGAGTGACCTGACCTTCACCCCGACGGCTGATCTCGTCGACGAGATCGGGGCCGACGTCCGTAGTTGCGACACCCAGTTCAACCAGTACGGCGGGAACCGCGAGTTCGTCGGCCGCGTGACCACGGTCAAGTGCTTCCAGGACAACGCGCTGCTGAAGTCCATCCTGAGCGAGTCCAACCCCGGCGGCGTGCTGGTCATCGACGGCGACGCCTCGGTGCACACCGCGCTGGTCGGCGACATCATCGCCGAACTCGGCCGGTCCAACGGCTGGGTGGGGATCATCGTCAACGGCGCCATCCGCGACGCCAAGGCCATCGGCGGGATGACGATCGGCGTCAAGGCGCTGGGCACCAACCCGCGCAAGTCCACCAAGACCGGCGCCGGCGACCGCGACGTGCCGCTGACGATCGGTGGCGAGACCTTCAACCCGGGCGACATCGTCTACTCCGACGACGACGGCATCGTGCTCGTCAGTCCCGAGAGCTGATCGCCCGGTCTTCGACCGTCCATCGCAACGCCCCGAGCCTGCACTGAGGAGACCCGAAATGCCGAAGCCCACCTCCGAATATTTCGCCCGTCTCGGGGCCCTCGTCGCAATCGACGACGCCGCGAGCCGTCCCACCCGGTCGGTGCTCGAGGCCTTCAGCGGCACCGAGATGGCCACCATCCCGGTCGCGACGGCCGAGGACCTCGAGACCGCGGTCGCCCGCGCGCGGCAGGCACAGCAGGGGTGGGCCGCCCGGACCCCGGCCGAACGCGCCCAGGTCATCGACAAGTTCTCCGACCTCGTCTTCCGCAACGCCGAGTCGTTGATGGACATCGCGCAGGCCGAGACCGGCAAGGCCCGGATCTACGCGCAGGAAGAGGTCATCGACGTCGCGATCACCGCGCGTCACTATGCGACCGCCGGACCCAAGCTGCTCGCCGACCGCAAGGTCAAGGGCATGCTGCCCGGCGCGACCAGTGTCCGGGTGCGTCACCTGCCCAAGGGCGTCATCGGCGTCATCAGCCCGTGGAACTATCCGCTGACGCTGGCCGTGTCCGATGCTGTCGCCGCGCTCGTCGCCGGCAACGGCGTGGTGATCAAGCCCGACAGCCAGACCCCGTACTGCGCTCTCGCTCTCGCGGAGCTGCTCTACGAGGCCGGCCTCCCGCGTGAGCTCTACGCCGTGGTCCCGGGACCGGGTGGCGTCGTGGGTCAGGCGATCATGGCCTCGACCGACTACGTGATGTTCACCGGCTCGTCGGAAACCGGTGCCACCCTCGCCGAGCAGGCGGGTCGTCGGCTCATCGGTTTCTCGGCCGAGCTGGGCGGCAAGAACCCGATGGTCGTCACCGCGAACGCCGACATCGCCAACGCCGTGCAGGGTGCTGCGCGCGCCGCGTTCTCCAACTCCGGTCAGCTGTGCATCTCGATCGAGCGGATCTACGTCGACAAGCGGATCGCCGATGAGTTCGCCGAGCGTTTCGCGGCTTTTGTCTCGATGATGAAGCTTTCGGGCACATACGATTTCACCGCCGACATGGGTTCGCTGGCGTCGGCCGCGCAGATCGACACCGCGGAGGCACACGTCCAGGATGCGGTCGCCAAGGGCGCCAAGGTCCTCGCCGGCGGCAAGCGGCGTCCCGACCTCGGCCCGTTCTTCTTCGAGCCGACGGTGCTGACGGACGTCACCGACGACATGGTCTGCTACGGCAACGAGACCTTCGGGCCGGTCGTCTCGATCTACCCGGTCGACTCGACGGATGAGGCCATCAAGCTCGCCAACGACACCGAATACGGGCTCAACGCAAGCGTTTTCGCCGGCAGCAGCGCCGAGGCACAGGCTGTCGCCGAGCGGCTGCGGGCCGGCACCGTGAACATCAACGAGGGATACGCCGCCGCCTGGGCGTCGACCGCCGCGCCGATGGGCGGCATGGGAATCTCCGGTGTGGGCCGACGCCACGGCGAAGAGGGCCTCCTCAAGTACACCGAGGCGCAGACCATCGCCGAGCAGCGCTTCATCGGCATCGACCGGGCCCCGCTGGTCCCCAAGAACGTCTACCGGGCCATCACGCCGACCGCGGTTCGCGCACTGAAGTACCTGCCCGGCCGCTAGATCTCGATCTCGCCGTTTCGCCCTGACCCGACGCCGCGTCGCGGTTACGGTGACTCCTGTGATCCGGACACGTCGTGCACACAGGAAGCTCATCCGACCGGCGGCCAGGGGGCTCGCGGCGATCACCGCATCCGCGGCCGTGCTCGTCGGGATGTCCATCGCCGCCCCGGCGGCTCAGGCGCAGGCGCCGCTGCAGGTCTCGACGGTTGCCGACGGCCTGACCATCCCGTGGGGCGTCGTCGTCGCACCGGACGGCACGGTGTTGACCGGGGAACGCTCGGGGAAGTTCCTCGCCGTGCGCCCCGACGGGAAACGGGTGAACGTCGCGGCAGACCTGTCGAAGATCTTCGCGGTCAAGGAAGCCGGGCTGATGGGTCTCGCCATCGACCCGCGCTTCTCCGACACCCGACGGGTGTATTCGTGTCAGGCGGAATACACCGTGCCGGGAGCGTTCACGCTGCCCGGATCGGTCGCCGACCTCCCGATCCCGGCGCCGCAGACCGGCCAGACCATCAAGGTGGTGTCCTGGCGGGTCAACGCGGACTGGACCCAGATGGCCCGGGAACGCACTCTGCTCAGCGGCATCCCGGTCACCTCCGCCGGCCGACACGCCGGATGCGGTCTGGCCGCCACCGCCGACAGTATCTGGGTCGGCACCGGTGACTCCGCCACCCCGTCGGTTCCCCAGGACCGGAAGTCGCTGGGCGGCAAGGTGTTGCACATTCGCCTCGATGGCACCCCGGCGCCGGGCAATCCGGACTCGCGCAGCCCGGTGTACAGCCTCGGCCATCGCAACATCCAGGGAGTCGCCGTCGCCCCCGGCTCCGGCCGCGTGTACGTGGCCGAACAGGGCACGAGCCGCGACGACGAGCTGAACCTGATCGTTGCCGGCGGCAACTACGGTTACAAGCCGGACCGCGCCCCGCTGATCTACGACGAGTCGGTACCGATGACCGACACCCAGCGGGTGCCGGGCGCGATCGGGCCGGTGTGGTCGTCGGGGAACTCCACGATCGCGACGCCGGGCATCGCCTTCCTGCCCGACACCGGGTGGGGACCCTACAGCGGAGGACTCGTGCTGACCGCACTGAAGGGGAAGCGACTGGTCTTCCTGAAGCTCTCCGACGACGGGCGCCGCGTCGTGTCGAAGACCGAGGCCCTCGAACAGAAGCACGGCCGTCTGCGGAGTGCCGCCGTGGCACCTGACGGATCGCTGGTGCTGACCACAAGCGATGGTGACAGAACCGATCGCATCCTGCGGGTGCGCTGGGAGGACTGACCGTGTGCGACGAGACGATCGTGCGTCACGCACACGAGGAGGCCCAGCGGATGTCGCGGCGCAAGGCGATCCGGGTCGCCGCGGGCGTGGCGACGGGTGTGTCGGCGGCGGCGGTGGCCGCCGGGGTCGGGGTGACGGCCATGGCCCATGCGGCGCCCGGTACGGGGGCAGGTCGTCGGGTCGTCGACCTGACCCACACGCTGTCCTCGTCGTTCCCGCTGTGGCCCGGCGAGCCGCCCGTCGTGACGGTTCCGACCTCCCGGGTCGGCCCGGGCAATTCGGGGTTCGCCACCAACTGGATGTCCTTCGCCGAGCACAGCGGCACCCACGTCGATGCGCCCGCGCACAAGATCGGGAACGGCATCACCGTCGACCGGATCGACCCGCGCAACCTGGTGGCGCCGCTTGCGGTCATCAGCATCGCGGGGCACGCGCGCAGGAACCCGCGCGCGAGACTGAGCGAACGTGACGTCGCGGACTGGGAGAAGAGCCACGGCCGGATTCCGCGGGGTGCGCTGGTCGCCTTGCACACCGGCTGGGAGCCGCGAACGGGTGGCGCGCATGCGGCCGGTTTCTCCGGTGACGTGGTCGACATGCTCGTCGCCGAGCGCCAGATCGTGGCCATCGGAACCGACACCCTCAGCATCGACATCTTCGACGAGACCGCAGCCCACACCGCGATTCTCGGGGCCGGAAGATATGCGGTCGAGGCCATGGCCGAGCTCGAGGCCGTCCCACCCCTCGGCGCCACGGTGATGGTCGGGGCGCCGAAGTTCGCCAACGGGACCGGAGGCCCCGCCCGCGTCCTGGCCATGGTGTGACGGCGATGGCGGGAGACCGGTGACGCCCGAAACGCTGACCACATTCCGACGCGGTCCGTACACCTTCGACGTGCTCGACGCCGGTCCGCGCGACGGGGAACCGATCGTGTTGTTGCACGGATTCCCGCAGCGGGCGAGCTCGTGGGATCTCGTCGTTCCTCTGCTGCACGACAAGGGGTTCCGCACGATCGCCCCGGACCAGCGCGGCTACTCGCCCGGGGCGCGACCCACCCGACGCCGGGACTATGTCCAGGGAGAGTTGGTGGCGGACGTGCTGGCGCTGCTCGACGCCGCGGGGGTCGACGATGCGCACGTCGTCGGACACGACTGGGGTGCGGCGGTGGCGTGGACACTCGCGGCCCATCACTCCGACCGGGTGCGGACGTTGACCGCACTGTCGGTTCCGCACCCCGGTGCGTTCCTGCAGGCGATGCCCCGTGGACAGTTCCTCCGGTCCTGGTACATGCTCGCGTTCCAGATCCCGGCGCTGCCCGAGAAGTTGCTCGGGCGGTTGATGACCGCCCGGCCGGATTTCGGTGTGCGCATGGGACTTCCGGAACCGTTCGCCTCCCGCATCGTTCCGGACGTCGCGGAGTACGGGGCGTTGCCCGGCGCGTTGGGCTGGTATCGGGCGATGCCCATCCCAGACAAGAGGTCGACGCCCCGGCAGGTGCGGGTTCCGACGACGTACCTCTGGGGCGACCGCGACATCGCCCTGGGCAGGGTCGGTGCGCAACTGTCCTCGGGATGGGTCGACGCCCCGTACGACTTCGTCGTCCTGCCGGGTGCCGATCACTGGCTCCCGGAATCCCGGCCGGACGAGGTGGCGGCGGCGATCTGCAGGCGCATCGAGTCGTCGGCTGTCCGATAGGTCCCAGTTGTCGGAGAACGTATCCGGATTGATGCTTCGACCTGGGTTTAGATCCTGATCGCGTAGGTAATCCGGCCGATGTGAACCGATCTGATCGAGTGACCCACCCCGAGGCCCCTGAGGTCGTAGGGTCGGACCCAGATCGCTCGGAGGGTACCCATGGAGCAGCTCGTGGGAACGAAGAGGCAACCGACGACCGCTTGCGAGGTCTCGTGACACGAATCGAATTGCAACAAAGGCTTTTCCGTGGCTGAACGCGGCGCAACACCCAAGGTCTCCCCGCTGCGTCGAGGTTTCCTCGGCGCGATCCGGCACCTGTTCAACCCCCTGCACCCCGACGACTACCTGGAGCTGATCAACCCGCTCTGGACCACTCGGGAGCTGCGCGGGCGGGTCGTCGAAGTACGACCCGAGGGTGCGGATGCGGCAACGGTGTGGATCCAACCGGGCTACGAGTGGCCGGGCCACCAACCGGGACAATATGTGCGTCTCGGAGTGGTCATCGACGGGGTGTTCCATTGGCGCGCTTACTCGTTGACCTCCGACCCCCACCCTCGTGACGGTCTGATCAGCGTGACCCCGAAGCTGGTGGAGGAAGGCAAGGTCTCGCCCTACCTCGTCCGCGGCATCCGCCCGGGGGAGATCGTGCGGCTCGGTGAGATCGAAGGCGTGTTCACGCTGCCCGATCCGCTGCCGGAGAAGATGCTGTTCATCAGTGCGGGCAGCGGCATCACCCCGATCATGAGCATGCTCCGCGACCTCGACCATCGCGATCGGGTCGATGACGTGGTCGCGATCCACTCGGCGCACAGCGACGAGCAGGTGATGTTCAAGTCCGATCTCGAGTCGATGGACGAGCGGCACGGCGGATTCGATCTGACGTTGCGCATCACAGGCCGGGACGGCCGGATCAAGGCGACCGACCTCGACGAACTGTGTCCGGACTGGCGTGAACGGCAGGTCATGTGTTCCGGACCCCGTGAACTCCTCGACAGTCTCGTCGAGCATTTCGAGTCCGAAGGCGTCGGCGACCGGATCCATCTCGAACGTTTCCAGCCGATCATCGGCGGGAACGCGGGTGAGGGAGAGGGGGGCACCGTCCGGTTCACGCGCAGTGACACCGAGGTGACCTGCGAGCCGGGCCAGCCGATCCTCGTCGCAGGCGAGGAGAACGGCATGCAGCTGAAGTTCGGCTGCCGCATCGGTATCTGCCACACCTGCACCGGGGTTCTCAAGCAGGGGAGCATCCGGGATCTGCGGACCGGCGAGGTCAGCTCGCCGGAGGGATCGAGCATCCGCATCTGTGTGAACACCGCAGAGGGAGACGTCGACGTCGAACTCTGACCCAGGGTCAGACCGAGACCACCGACCGAAGGTCGGACACGACCGGAAGGACCAGAACATGACAACCACCGATTCCGGACAGCGCGTGACCAATCCGTTGGCGCACCTCGATCAGGAGACGATCGACAAGCTCGCCGAGGAGTTCGACGCGATCCACGATGAGGTCTACGGGGACCTCGGCGACCGCGACCGGCGCTACATCAAGACCGTCATCGCCACCCAGCGGCAACTCGCCGCGCTGGGGCGCATCGTGTTGCTCAACTCGCGTTCGCGGGGAGCCTGGGTCGCAGGTACGGCGTGCCTCGGTATGGCCAAGATCCTGGAGAACATGGAGATCGGCCACAACGTGATGCATGGACAGTGGGATTGGATGAACGATCCCTACATCCATTCCTCGGTGTGGGACTGGGACACCGCCTCCACCGCCGAGGCGTGGAAGCACTCCCACAACTACATCCATCACACGTTCACCAACATCCGCGGTAAGGACAAGGATCTCGGCTACGAGATCATGCGGATCGACCCGAACCAGAAGTGGCATCCGGTCTACCTGCTCCAGCCGTTCTACAACGTCCTGCTCACCGCGTTCTTCGAATGGGGTGTCGCGCTACACGATCTCGACCTCGAGGCGATCCGACGCGGCGAGAAGCCGATCTCGGAGCTGACCAGGGATCTCAAGGGCATCGCGGGCAAGATGCGTCGCCAGGTCGTGAAGGACTACATCGGCTGGCCGGCGATCAGTGCGGGCGCATTCCTGTTGAGCCAGGCCGCGACCGGCGGTGCGATCCGTCAGCCGTCGACCTCGCGGATCGGCAACGCGATCCGACGACGCGGCGGGCGACGGGGGAAGGCCGCGGCGAAGTTCGCCGATCAGGTCCTGCCCGGTGCGGAGAGCACCTTCCTCCGCACGCTGACCGCGAACTTCACCGCCAACATCATCCGGAACGTCTGGGCGCACGCCATCATCTTCTGCGGCCATTTCCCAGACCAGACATACACATTCAGCAAGGAAGAGACCGAGAACGAGACCCGCGGCGGCTGGTACGTCCGCCAGCTCGTGGGTGCGGCGAACATCGAGGGCAGCCCGCTGTTCCACATCATCAGCGGCAACCTCGGCTACCAGGTGGAGCACCACCTGTATCCCGACATGCCCAGCACCCGGTACTCGGAGGTCGCACCCAAGGTGAAGGACATCTGCGAGCGCTACGGATTGCCCTACAACACCGGGCCTTTCGGACAGCAGTGGGGACAGGTCCACCGCACCATCGCACGCCTGGCATTCCCCGGCGGCAAGGCCCGCCCGAAGCCGGGACCGTACCACCGGCCGCCGCACTCGCGGGGCGAGGAACCGGGTCCGAGCGAAGCCGCACGTTTCCGTGGACGGCTACCCGCCGAACACCCGAACGCCGGACCCGAACACGAGTCGGGCGGCGTCGAGGTCTCACCCCCGCCGCGGTAGTTACCGGCGCAGGATGCGCCGCAGCACCACGAACACCAGCATCGCCACGACCGCCGCCAGCCCCGCGTAAGCGGGGGTGAGGTTGGTCGTCGGCGGTTCGGTGGGTGCGCCGGACCGCAACTGCGCGAAAGTGGCTCGCGCGGCATCGGATTCGGCGACGACGTCAACCGGCGGATGCGTCGGTGTCGGCGTGGGAGTCGCCGGCGCCGCGGGCGCGGGAGTGGGAGTCTCGGCGGCGGGGGCCTCGGTGACGGGAGGCGCCGACTTCGGCGGCGCCTTCTTCGCGGGGGCCTTCTTGGCGGGCGCAGCGCTCGCGGCCTTCTTCGCCGGCGCCTTCTTCTGGGCGGCCTTTTTCGCGGGTGCCTTCTTCGCGGCCTTCTTGGCCGGCAACTTGTCGCCGCCGGATTCCGCCGCGGCCTTCTTGGTAGGCGCCTTCTTGGCCGGGGTCTTTTTCGGCGCAGGCTGATCGGGAGCCGGCGCGGGATCGGCCGCAGCCGACTCCGGGGGAGTGATGGGGAACAGGGTCGGTTCGTCGTTGTCCGCACCGCCGTCGGACGGCGTGACGTTCGGCTCCTGCTCGGTCATACGGCGCTCCCTTGCGTGTGTCCCGGTCGTGCGTGTGTCTCCGGGGTGTGCGCGCAGGGGAGACCCCCGACGCGACGCGTGGAACCCATCTTAGAGGTTCAGGATCGGACGCCGAGCCTCGCGAGAATGTCGGCGTCGATGGCGACGAGTTCGTCGTCGATCGACTGGTGAGCCGTCCGGCGCTGTGCGGCGGACATGGTCTCGGCCGCGCCGACCGCGACGTCGAGATTGTCCAGACGCTGGGTCATCGCCGCGACGAAGTCCTTGGCGTCGGCGCTGGTGTCCTGCGCGACGACCTTGTCCAGGGCGGTGCGCGTCGTGGCGATCCGCGCGGACAGGGCGGCACCGTGGCCGCTGAACTGGCGCAACACTTCTGGCGACACACCTGCACGACTGGCCTGCAGTGCCGAGAGCTGAGCGCGACCGGCGACCGCGGCCCGGTAGGCGATCGGGACGGCGATGGGAGCCACGAGGCGGGCGACGGTGAGGTAGCGCTTGACGCTGGCCGGGCTGAACACCTTGGCGTCGGCGGCCGCCTTCGCCTCGGCACCGACCTTCTTGGTCTCGGCCTTGACCACCTTCTCCTGGGCCTTCGCCAGCTGCTTGGCGGTCTTGCGCTCGGCCTTCAGATCCTTCTGGAGGTACTTGTGCTCGGTCTTGCGACGAGCCTTCTGTTCCTTCCGCCGGTGCTTGGCGTCGAACTTCGCCTCGAGCTTGGCTTTCGTCTTGAGAGCCTTGGCCTCTGCGCGGCGCTGAGCGCGAGACCTACCGTCGGAGGACAACAAACCCATCGAATGACCTTTCGCTGCTGCCGAGTGGACCGCTGCGGGCGTGGTAACAAGTACAAGCATGACACGTGGCCCGGTGGGGCCACGCGTCCGACTGCTCGAGCCGAGAAAGGGATGGCGTGGCCTCTGTGGTGTTGTCGCCGCGCGATCTGGCGGGTTGCGAGCACCGGGTCGCTCTCGACTTCGGTCACGAGGGGCGTCCCGGTACCGAACCCGACCCGCCCGGCGTCCAGCGACGCAAGGAGGCCGCGGCCGACCATCGGGCCGCGGTCCGTGATCTGCTCCGCGGTATCCACAGCGATCAGCCGGGTGCGTTCGTCGCCATCGATCCGGAGTCCCGGGCCGTGGACCGGGTCGCCGCCACCATGAAGGCCTGCGACGAGGGTGTCGCGTGGATCTGGAATGCGGCGCTGCCCACCGATGTCGAGCACGGGCGTCGCGGCCACGCCGAACTCCTGGTGAGGGTGGGCGACGGTTACGTCCCGGTCATCGTCGTCAATCACCGGATAACCCAACCCGCGAAGACCGCCCCGGATCCGAGCCGTCCGCCGACGCTGGTCACCAGCCCGCTCTGGGGTTGGGCGCCCACGCCCGACCCGTATCGCACCGCCCGGCCCAACCGGCGCGACGCCCTACGCCTCGCCCAGCTCACCGCGATGCTGGTCGAGATCGGTCGCGCCCCGTCGTCGGAGAGCGGTGACCTGCGCGGCGGCGTGATCGGCGTCGACGCCGATTGCATCGTGGTGCACGACACCGGCGCAATGCTCGACGACTACAACGAGGTCCTGGACCGGCGCCGGGCGATCGCAAGCCAGCAGGTGCCGACCGAACCGCGGCGCGTCGCCGAATGCCGGTCGTGCCCGTGGTGGGTGAAGTGCGGCCCGGAACTGGAGGCCGTCCGCGACGTGTCGCTCGTCGCCACCGGGAACCAGGGCACCGCACTCATCGAGGCGGGCATCACGACGATCGACCAGCTCGCCGCGCACCGCGGGGATCCGCCGGAGAACTGGCCGGGCAGTGCGCGATTCGACGATGCGGTGATCGGTGCGATCGCCTGGCTGACCGGAACCGAACTCGTCCGGCGCCTGGACACCCCGCGGGTGTACCGCGCCGACGTCGAGGTCGACGTCGACATGGAGAGCTACGGCGAGCACGGTGCCTACCTGTGGGGCACGCTGCGCACCGACACCACCGCGCCCGACGAGCCGGTCGTGTACCGGCCGTTCGTCACCTGGGACCCGTTGCCCACGCGCGACGAGGCGAGGTCGTTCGCCGAGTTCTGGGCCTGGCTGACGGCCGAACGGCTCGCCGCCCGGCAGAGCGGGAAGACCTTCGCGGCGTACTGCTACTCACAACAGGCCGAGAACCGTTGGCTGCTGGGTTCGGCCGACCGGTTCGCCGGCGAACCCGGTATCCCGACGCGCCGCGAGGTGGAGGCGTTCATCGCCTCCGACGAGTGGGTCGACATCTACGAGGCCGTCGGCGAGAACTTCATCTGCCCCCGCGGCAAGGGTCTGAAGCGGGTCGCGCCGGTCGCCGGGTTCGCCTGGCGCGATGACGACGCGAGCGGCGAGGCGTCGATGGAGTGGTACCGCGCCGCGGTCGCGCTGGGCGGTGGACGCCCCGATCTCGGTCAGCGCGAGCGCCTGCTGGAGTACAACGAGGACGACGTGCGGGCCACAAAGGTGTTGCGGGAGTGGATCTCCGGGAGCGCCGTCGACGACGTCCCCCACGAACGCGATCTGCTGGCCCGGACCGACTACTGATCTGCCGGGTCGGTGGGACGAGTCCGGGGGACGTCAGGAACGCAGGGTGCGCAGGGAGTCCAGGAACGATCCGCTGCCGAACAGGGCGACGGCGCCGAGCAGCATCAGGCCACCTGGGGCCACCCCGACCAGGAACTTCTTGACCCCGGTCAGGATCGTGTCGGGGGACGAATCCGGCAATGCCTGAGCTGGACCGTCCGACGGTCCTCGGGGGTTCGGCACCGGCGCGGCGGACTCGTCGGAGTCGGGCGAATCCCCCTCCGGCGATCCGGCATTCGGGGTCTCGCCGACGCGGGGTGCCGATGCTCCGGCGCCTGCGGGTGCTCCGGCGCCTGCGGATGCTCTTGCGGCGGGTGCTGCCGGCGGTGCCGCTGGGGCGGGCGGACCGCTGGGGGCGGCGACGGTCGGGACGGCGTCAGGGGCCGGAGGCTTTCCCTCTCCGTCCCGCGGCGGGGTGGCGGCGCTCGGGGGCAGCGGAGCCGACGGCAGGTTCGGCCGGACGTTCACCGGCGGCGGGGGGATCACGATCCCGGTCGTCGAGGGCTCCGTCGACGACCCGGTTGCCGAGGTCTCTGACGTCGCCGAAGTGCCCGAGCTCTCCGATGCGGAGGATTCCGGCGTCGAGCTCCCGGTTCCCGGGCTGCTCGTCGTGGTGGTTCCCGACGGTGTCCCGGGGCCCGACGGGGTGCCGGTCGGCGGGGAGACCCCGAAGTCGTCGTCGGAGTCGTCAGCATCGTCGCTGTCGTCAGCATTGTCGGAGTCGTCGTCGGCACTGTGTGCGCCGTAACCGCCCGAGTCGGAATTGCCCGACCCGCTGTTCCCCGGTCCGGAGTCGCCGGAACCGATCGGGGCCGTCGAGGCGATGCCGGGAGCAAGAGCGAGGAACGCGATCATCGCCAGGGCGGCACAGAAAGATGCCACGGATCGACGCCGCCGGCGGCTGTGGCGAGGCGCCGGAATGCGGTGGGTCATCGATCGGCTCCGGGCGTACAGTTGTGTGTGAGGTCCAAGGGGGCGGGACGGGATCTCGACGCCCTCCGGGCGTCGCAGTGAGGTCCCCAGACCATGTGTCGTAAGCAGTCCGACAACGTGTTACCCCCCGAAATGTGAAGAACGCCACACTAACGTTCGTTACATCATCACCACAGGTGATACGCATGGCGTGCGACGGTCCGGTACGTTCTGACCGTACCGGTCGTTGCAACGGCCGAGTGCAGCGGGCTTTAATGTTTGCAAATTCAAGTTTCGCATTTCGGAGAAGATGGTCATGACTTCAGAAGGGGCGGAGAAGCCCATGGGCGACACCGGACGCACCGACTCCGATCGTTCGAGAACGAAGGAATCGGATGCACTCGATCCGGGGTTGTTCGCCCGGCGACTCGAGGAGCTTTTTCGGACCGTTCCCGGTCCGAACGGGAGGGCATACAGTGCCAAGGCGATTGCGGCGCGGTCGACGGAGCGGGGGTTCCGTCTGGGTGAGTCGTATCTGAGCCAGTTGCGATCGGGGAAAGCCAAGTCCCCGTCGTTCCGAACCGTCGAGGGAATCGCGGCCGCATTCGGGGTCGACGTGCATTACTTCCTCGAGGATCGGGCCGCGCAGCGCACCCGCGACGAGATCGATCTGATGCGGTTGCAGGCGGACACCAACGTGCAGTTGGCGGCATTCCGCCTTGCGGGACTCTCGAGCGATTCGGTCACCGTGGTGAACGAACTGATCAAGGTACTGCGCGAGCAGCAGGGGCTGCCGAAGGATCCGCCGGACGTCATCGCGGCGGGACTCAGCGACGAGAAGCCGTCGGCTGATTCGCGTCTGCGTGTGGTCGGGGAGACGAGCGAGGGCTGACCCGGTTCTCGGCCTGACGGTCGAGACCGCGTCGC
This sequence comes from Gordonia sp. GN26, assembly GCF_054823965.1. Lineage (NCBI taxonomy): Bacteria > Bacillati > Actinomycetota > Actinomycetes > Mycobacteriales > Gordoniaceae > Gordonia > Gordonia sp. GN26. Next base: position 13,819 of record NZ_JSYC01000170.1, read on the forward strand.
ACCGGTCGCCGGGCGTCGGACACGAGGATGGGCCGTGGGGTGTCGGCCCAACACCAGTCCGAACCGGTGACCGCCTCGTGGCGTTCTCTTCCGCGCCCGGTGGACACAAATCGCGTGCCCTTGCGGCGTCGTGGTTCGATTGTGCACATGCGTCGATCCGAGCGTGCTCTGCGGGTGCTGTGTCGCACCGCGTTGCGTGGACTCGATCTCGATCTCCCGCTGGACGTCACGCAGTTGTGTGACCGCTACGGCGAGCGACGGGGTCGTCCGATCCGGTTGCTGGCCCATCCGTTGCCCGCGGGTGTGCCCAACGGGATCTGGTTGGCGGCCGCCGACGCGGACTACTTCTTCTATCAGGCGAACACCTCGCCGTTGCATCGCGACCAGATCGTCATCCACGAGTTCGGGCACCTCATCGCCGGGCATCAGATGCTCGGCGAGGTGTCCGTCGAGGGGCTGGCCGCGCTCACCCAGGATTCGTCCGACGCGGCACTACGTCGTACCTGCTACTCGGATGACCGTGAGTGGGAGGCCGAGATGCTGGCGTCGATGATCCTCGCCTGGGCCGAAGACGCCAGCACCGGCGTCGGCAGTACAGTCGCGCACGACGAGCTACGGGGCCTCCAGCGATTGCTGGGTGGGCACCGCGGATGGCTGTGACCGGGTCGGCCGCCACGGTCGTCGTCCTCGCCCAGGGCGTCGAGGCGGGTATCGGCATCGTCAATGCGCTTGCGGGCGTGGTCTTCGCGATCGCGTTCTGCTGGCGACTGGACCAGATCCGCCGGGCCGGCTGGGGACTCCAACCGCTGGCGATGATGGTCGCGGTCGCATCCTTGACCGTCGCCTTCGTGGTGGTCGACGAGACGGTGGCCTCCACGCTCAACACCAGGGGATTCGAAGGACTGTCGAGGGTGGCGTTCTACGCGCTCCTCGCGATCGGGGTGGCCGCGCTGGTCGTGGTGTTCTTCTTCCCCGACCGGGTGTCCCGCGAACGACGCGCAGGCTGGGAGGCGCTGCCGCTCGTCGCGGCGCTCATCGGTCTCCAGATCACCATGCTGGTGATCCCGGAAGAGATCCGGACCGAGACCATCAGCGAATGGACCGTCCAGAACTGGGGTTTCGCGCTCTTCATGCTGATCGCGAGCGGCTACCTCACATACGGCTTCCTGGCCTGCGTCAACAGTGTCCGGAAGTTCTATGCGACGGCCGACGGGTACCTGCGGGTGTCGCTGGGTCTGCTGATGGCCGGACTCGGGTTCCTGGCGCTCGGCGCGATCGCGCAGATCGTGTTCGTCGCGGTCAGTGCGACCAATGTCGCGAGGTCCCCGTGGCTCGTCACCACCAACCGGGTCCTGGCGATCATCGGGGTCGTGTCGTTCCTGCTCGGCATCAGCTACCCGATGGTCTACTCCAGGGTTCAGACCCTCGTGGCGAACCGGCGCCGTCGTCGACTCGACACCGAACTCCTGCCGTTGTGGCGCCTGGTCACCGGCGCGGTACCGGAGGTCGTCCTCCCCGGTACGGGGCAGCTGTCGCCGACGACGCAGCTCCACCGCCGTGTGGTCGAGACACGTGACGCGTTGACACAGCTCAGCCCGTATCTGCCGCCGGTGTTCGAGTACGCCCAGGCCGACGTGCAGGTTCGGTTGCTGCGCACCGCGGTGGCGGAGATGAGGGCGGCGGCCGACGGGTCCGGAGACAAGATCAGCGGCGCGGTCCGCGACCTCGCCCCCGCCGACGGCGAGGGTCTGGAAGCGGATGCCGCACCGCTGATCAGGTTGTCCGAGGAGCTGATGGCGACCGAGGGTGCCGAGGTGGCGTCCGTCGGTCGATCAGCCGAGGACCGGGATTCGGGACTCTAGCGCGGAGCCATCCGGATCGCGCCGTCCATGCGGATGGTCTCGCCGTTGAGGTAGTTGTGCTCGACGATGAACTCGGCCAGCTGTGCGTACTCGTCGGGCTCGCCGAGACGCTGCGGGAACGGGATGGCCTCGGCCAGGGTCTTCTGGAACTCAGGGGTGACGCCCGCGAGCATCGGGGTGCTGATGGTGCCGGGGGCGATGGTGCAGACGCGCACACCGATCCGGGCGAGGTCGCGGGCCGCCGAGATGGTCATCGCGTGGACGCCGCCCTTCGACGCGGCGTACGCGATCTGACCGATCTGGCCCTCGAAGGCAGCCACCGAGGCGGTGTTGATGATGACGCCGCGCTGGCCGTCACCGTCGATGGTGGACTCCTCCGACATGCGGTTGGCGGCCAGCCGCATCACGTTGAAGGTGCCGACCAGGTTGATGTCGATGACCTTGCGGAAGAGGTCGAGTTCGTGGGGGCCGTTCTTGCCGAGGATGCGTGCGGCCCAGCCGACGCCGGCGCAGTTGACGGCGACACGCAGAGGTGCGCCGGACTCGGCGATCGTGTCGATGGCGCCCTGGACCTGCGCTTCGTCGGTGACGTCGGCGGCGATCAGGGTGACGCCGTCGGTGGGTGCTGCCTTGTCGATCGAGGCCTGCAGGTCGAGGCCGAAGACCTGTGCGCCTGCGGCGGCGAAGCGACGGGCGGTGGCTGCGCCGAGGCCCGATGCCCCGCCGGTGACCAGAACGGAAGCGCCTGAAACGTCCATGGGTGAAGTAGTCCTTTCGCGGTACCGATTGCCGCCGGACCCGTGTCCCGGTAGTGGACGACGTGCACCGGCGCGGGGTGCACGTTCACGATAGTCAGCTGTTGCGGGGTGTCCGCGTTCAGCCCTCGTGTACACCGAGCGAACGCTCGGGAACGGCTGCTTCGGAGTCGGAGTCGGCGCGGAGTCGCCGGTCGCGACGGATGAGGAACGTGCCCACGCCGATGATGACGACGGCCGCGGTGATGGTCGCGGCGATCATCGGGGTCGACGCCCCGGCCAGGCCGGTCGCGGTGAGCCACATCGCGAAACCGAAGAACAGGACGGCCGCACCGATCGCGATGACACGCTCGGGAAGGTGCTTGCCGAGCAGGACGCCCACGCCGATGGCCAGGGCGTCGGCGGCCACCATGCCCACGGTGGAACCGATCCACACGCCGAGCCAGTCGTGGTCGGTGGCCAGGGTGATGGTGGCGAGCATGGTCTTGTCCCCGAGTTCGGCGAGGAAGAAGGCCGACATCACGGCGAGGAACACCGAGGCGCCGACTCGCGTCGCGCGGTTCTGGTCCTCGTCGTCGAGGCGGTCTCCGTAGATCGTCCACAGGCCGAAGACGAGCATGGCGAGGCCGGCCAGGACCGACATGAGATCGGCCGGTAGCGACATCCCGAGGAAATGACCGAAGAACACCGAGGCGGCGTGGACCGCGGTGGTGGCGACGGTGATGGCGAGGAGGACGACCCACCAGCGGTACCGCAGGGCGTAGGTCATCGCCATCAGCTGTGACTTGTCGCCCAGTTCGGCGACGAAGATCACGCCGAAACTCAGGAGCAGGGCAGCAATCACGAACGCCAGGTTAGTGAGCCCTAACTGGCGAATGCAACTCGTCAGTAACCCGTATCTGTGCAGGTCGGGGGCACAAAACCTAAAGTTCGGCGACCCTGATCCAGACGTGTGGGCGACCCTGGAGAACGCCTTCGCCGAGACCTCGGGGCCCTAAGCTGCGAGAAGCATGGCGAGCACCGCGGTGTCCGGGTCGGCGTTGGGGTCGATGCCCACCTCGTTGCGGAGGTTCACCACCGTCCCGTCGGCCTCCGCCTCGGCCCAGCCGGCCCGGTGCTCGAGCCCGAGCTCGGGGAGCCCCGGCAGCAACACACATCCCGACGCGACCTCGGAACACTCCGGCAGCGACGGACGGGTCTGCGACGGCGGATGCAGCATGACGAGCGCCGGGGGATTGTTCAGGAACTTGCCGGCCTCGACGAAGCTGTCGTCGACGACGTTTCCGATCGCGACCATCATCCCGACCGTGTCCTCGCCGCCGTGCGGCGGACGTTGCTCGACGACGCCGAAGATCGTCGTGGTCGGGAGGAAGCCGGGCCGGCACGCGATCCGCACCGAACCGACGAGGGTCTGCGTCCACTCGAGAGTGGACTCCGGCCAGCGGCCCGAGATGAGGATTCCGTTCAGCGTGCCCTCATGCTGGAACGGGGTGAGTCCGATCGGAATCGACTGCATCGTGTCCTACCTCCAATCCGGGTGGGAGACCTGGTCATTGGGACCCAGGACCGCCGAAGATCACCCGTGTGAAAAGAATCCACCGCAGGGACGAAACGGACAAGCCGAACCACGTTCTTGTGACGGTTCGTTTACATGCGATCAACCGACGGCTCCGGGACCCAGGCACACTGGACCGGTGAAGAACTCGCCCCCGTTGCGTCCGATGGAGTTCGCGTCCGTCGCGATCTTCGGCGGCCTGACCGTCGCCGCGGTGGTCATCGCCTCGGTCATCCCGCTGGCGCAGGCGGCCGGGCTACTCGCCCCGGTTCCTCTTGCCCTCATCGCGGCCCGTACGCGGCCGCGTGCACTGCTCACCGCCACGGTGGCGACCACGGCGGTCGCGTTCGCGATGGCGGGGACCGGCGCCATGGCCACCGTGCTCGGTTCGGCGCTGATCGGCGGGATCGTCGGCGACCTCAAGCGCCGCCGCCGCGGGCTCGGGGCGCTCGGACTGGCCACGCTGGTGGCCTCGCCGCTCCTCGGTGGGGTCTCCGTCCTGATCCTCTGGGTCCTGGTGCCCCTGCGTGAGCTGACCATCGAGGCGATGACGAACTCCCTCCACGGCGTCGCGAAGTGGCTGCGCGGGTGGGGGCCCACCGATGCCGTGGCCGACGCACTCGACTCGATGAGCCGCAGCATCGCCGGCCACTGGTGGGCGTGGATCTGGATCTCCGGAACGGTCGGCACCGCGATCTCGCTGCTCGCCGCCTGGTGGATTCTCGGCGGTGTGATCGCGCGACTGCGCGACGTGCCCAGCGAGGACACACTCACCTCCGACGGGCCGGCGTCCACCGCAACCGAAGTCGCGCCGCTGCCGATCGTCGCCGAACGTGTCGGCTTTGCCTACAACCCGGACGCGAAACCGGTTCTCCACGACATCGATCTGCGCATCGAGCCCGGTGAGTTCGTGGCGGTCGTCGGCGCCAACGGTTCGGGTAAGTCGACACTCGCGAAGATCCTGGCCGGCCGTGCCCCGACCACCGGCGTCGTACACCGCCCGGGTCTCGCCGGGCTCGGCGTACACGGCGGCACCGCGCTCGTCCTGCAGCGCCCGGAGATCCAGATGCTCGGTTCCCGCGTCGCCGACGACGTGGTGTGGGGTCTGCCGCCGGATGCCGACGTCGACGTGGAGGCGCTCCTCGCCGAGGTCGGCCTGACCGGTCTCGGCGACCGCGAGACCACCGATCTGTCCGGCGGGCAGCAGCAGCGCTTGGCGGTCGCTGCGGCCCTCGCCCGCGATCCACAGCTCCTCATCGCCGACGAGGTCACCTCGATGGTCGACCCGGAGGGCCGCGGGCAGCTCCTGCATCTGCTGGCGACGCTACCGGCCCGACGCGGGATCGCGGTCGTGCTGATCACCCATCGCGGCAGCGAGGCCGCGGCCGCCGACCGCGTCATCCACCTCGAGGCCGGCCGGGTGGTTCCGCATCCGCCGCACTGGATGCCGGATCCCCACCTCGACCTCGACCATGCTTCGCCGACCGGATCGTCGACGTCCCTCGCGGCACCGGGGCCGCACATCGGCGGGCCGCTGCTGGTGCTCGACCACGTGGGATATGCGCACCTACCCGGGTCGCCCTGGGAGGTCGTGGCCCTCACCGACGTCACGCTCACCGTGTATCGCGGCGAGGGGTTGCTCATCGTCGGCGGCAACGGGTCGGGCAAGACGACCCTCGCCTGGATCATGGCGGGCCTCCTGTCGCCGCGCACCGGAACGTGTCACCTACTCGACACCGCCGGAAAGTTCACTCCCGCAGCCGGTTACGACGCCGGGGAGCCGGTCACCGAGCATGTCGGCGCGGTCGGTCTGGGTTTCCAGCACGCGCGCCTGCAGCTGCAGAAGGTCACCGTCGCCGACGAGATCATGGCGGCCGGCGGCGAGAAGGTCGGGACCGCCGAGGTCGCCCGCGTTCTCGAACTGGTCGGTCTGCCCCGGCAGATGGCGGCCGGCAAGGTCGATTCCCTGTCGGGCGGCCAGATGCGTCGCGTCGTGCTCGCCGGCCTCATCGCCCGCAACCCCGACATGCTGGTGCTCGACGAGCCGCTCGCCGGTCTCGACCCGTTGGCCCGAGAGGAGATCGTCGCGCTGCTCGCACGCCTGCGTGCCGAGGGCATGACCATCGTGATCATCTCGCACGACTTCGAGTCGCTGGACTCGGTGTGCACCCGCCGCGTCCGGCTCGTCGACGGGCAGTTGCTGCCCGACACCCATCAGAACGTCGATCAGCCGTCCGGCTGGGACGGAGGAGCCCTATGACCATGCGCACGGTTCCGTTGCGGCAGGTCCCCGGCGATTCCTTCGTCCACCGGTTGTGGGCGGGAACCAAGCTGGTGATCGTGCTGATCCTCGGCATCATGACCTGGGTGCTGCCGTCGTGGCCGGCATTGGGGATGGTGGCCGCGATCGTCATCGTCACCGCGCTGATCGCCGGGATCCCGTTGGGCGCCATCCCCCGTCCACCGTGGTGGTTCTGGGGGTTGATCGGTATCGGCGTCGCCTTCAACGTCTCGTTCGCCGGTCTGCACGGCGGACTGGTGTTCCTCCGGGCGGTGACCCTCGCGCTCGTCCTCGTGGCGAGTTCGATCCTCGTCATCTGGACCACCCCGATGGCCGACGTCGCGCCGGCGATCGCACGGTTGATGCGACCCCTCCGGCGGCTGCGTCTGCCCGTCGATGAATGGGCCGTCGCAATCGCGTTGTGCCTGAGGGGACTTCCGCTGCTGATCGAGGAGCTGCGCATGCTGCGCGCCGCGCACAAGCTGCGGCCGACGGCAAAGGGGCGCAGCGATCATCCGTCGGCGGAGATGGGGATCATGGATCTCATCACGGCCGCCATGTCATCGGCGCTGCGTCGTAGCGCGGAGATGGCCGAGGCGATCACCGCCCGCGGCGGCACCGGTCGTCTCACCGCTCATCCGGCCCGGCCGGGACGCGCAGATCTGCTGGCGCTCATCGCCATCGCCGTCGCCTGTGGTGTGGCCGTCGCGGTGACGCTGATCTTCTGACAAACGGCGCCGGCCACCCGAAGGTGACCGGCGCCGTTGGTGTCTGGCGAAGGGAAGATCAGGCAGGCACGATGAGGCCGCTGCCCTGGGTCTTCGCGCGACCGTAACGCTCACCGGCGTCGGCCCAGTTGACCACGTTCCACCAAGCCTTGACGTAGTCCGGCTTGACGTTCTGGTAGTCGAGGTAGAAGGCGTGCTCCCACATGTCGAGCATGACGACCGGGATGATCGCGGCGGGGATGTTGCCGCTCTGGTCGGTCAGCTGCAGGATGACCAGCTTGCCACCGATGGTGTCGTAGCCCAGGATCGCCCAGCCCGAACCCTGCAGGGTGGTGGCAGCGGCGGTGAAGTGGGCCTTGAACTTGTCGAAGCCACCGAACTGCTCGGTGATCGCTGCCGCGAGATCACCCTCGGGCTCGCCACCGCCGTTGGGCGACAGGTTCTTCCAGAAGATCGAGTGGTTGGTGTGGCCGCCCAGGTGGAAGGACAGGGTCGCCGACAGTCCGTAGACCTTTCCGGCGATGCTCTCGTCCTCGCGGGCCGCGGCCAGCTTCTCCAGGGTGTCGTTGGCGCCCTTGACGTAGGTCGCGTGGTGCTTGCTGTGGTGGAGCTCCATGATCCTGCCGGAGATGTGCGGCTCCAGTGCCGCGTAGTCGTAATCCAGATCCGGCAAGGTGTATTCAGCCACGATGTTCCTCTCTGAGGTGCTTTCGTATTCCCTGTTCACACGTGGGTCCGCCGATTGTGTCGGCGCCACGCGGATGTTTCCAGCCTTCCCCACACCATGGGTGATTGCAACAAACAGGCCCGAAGAAATATCAAGTGCGGTTGAAGATCACAGGCTTAGATGAATGCGAGCGCGACGATGACGGCCAATAGGGCGACGATGCTCAACGCGATGGTGCGGCAGCTTCTCGCGACGTCGTAGTTCGCGCGCGGTGCGCCGCGAGGAGTCCGGAGGGAACCTCGATAGTCTCCGGTCGCGTGCGTCGCCATTGTCGCCTTTCATCAGCGGATCGGCTCGGCACCCCGGCATCGTCGGCCCGAGGGCCGGCGGCGGACGTGACGGGTGTCACATGCCAGGATGTGACCGCCATCATAAACAGACTGGGACGGCTGACTCAACTCGGGAACTCAGGAGACGTCCAGGCGGCGCGCGTAGACTCGGCGCATGTCTTGGCTCGAGCAGCTCTTCGCCGCCAGTTCGCACAAGCAGGAACTCATCGCGGCCGATTCCGCACTACCCGGACGCGACACCGAGATCACGGTCCCCGGAGTCCATCTGGTTCTGGAGACGCCCATGCGTGGACGGCCGGAGGCCGACGGCTCCTACGCCAACGGCGGAATCGGCACCTTCGCCGACGGCCTGTCCGCGGTGATCCTGGCGGGTGGCTGCTTCTGGGGGATCGAGGAGATCTTCTGGCAGGTCCCTGGTGTGTACACGACGGCGGTCGGTTACGCGGGCGGCCACACGCCCAACCCGACTTACGAGGAGACCTGCACCGCGCGCACCGGCCACACCGAGTCGACGCTCGTCGTCTTCGACCCGGCGGTCATCGACCTCGAGGGAATCCTCAGGATCTTCTGGGAGTCGCACGATCCGACTCAGGAGATGCGTCAGGGCAACGACATCGGTACCCAGTACCGGTCGGCGGTCTACACCCTCTCCGACGACGACGCCACGATCGTCGAGGAGTCGGCGGCGAAATTCCAGACCGCGCTCGATGCCGCCGGCGTCGGGTCGATCGCCACCGAGATCAAGCCGCTCGCCGCTGCGGGTGACGGACACTTCTACTACGCCGAGGATCTCCACCACCAGTACCTGGCGAAGAACCCGCACGGTTACCGCTGCCACGCGGCGACCGGGATCAGCTACCCCGCCTGAGGTGTCCGAGCCGATCACCCTGCGGCAGTGGAATCGCACCCTGCTGTCCCGCCAGCACCTGTTGGAACGCGTCGACGAGGACGCGATCGAGGTGCTGGACCGGTGTGTCGGGCTGCAATCCCAGGACCCGCGTGCGGCGTTCTTCGGATTGTGGTCGCGTATCGAAGGATTCGACCCGGCCGAACTCGACGAACTCCTCACCGAGCGCGAGGTCGTGCGGATCGCGTTGCTGCGTTCCACGGTGTTCCTCATCGACGCCGAGGACGCCCGGTGGATACGGCCGCTCGCCGAGCCGATCCTCCGGCGTGAGATCGCCGAAGCGCACGTCCCGAGGCTGGTCGACGCCGATCCCTCGCGGGTGATCGCCGATGCCGCCGAACTCCTGGCCGGCCGCGAACTCTCCGGCGCCGACCTGGGAAAGCAACTGGCGCTGCAGCATCCGGCAGAGAACCCGTCGACGCTCACCGGGATCGCCCGCTGCGGACTCCCGCTCGTCCAGGTGCCGCCGCGCGGACTCTGGCGGGGCCGCGGGGCGCCCACCTACCGGTTGTTCGACGAATGGGCCGGTCCGGGCGAACCGGCGGTCGAGGGCGAGGATGCGCGAGCAGACCTGATCCGCCTGTACCTGCGCGGCTTCGGCCCTGCCACCGTCAAGGCCATCCAGACGTGGGCGGGCATGACCGGACTCAAGGCGCTCGTCGAGAAAATGGAGGCCGACTGGGAACTGGTCCGGCTGACCGGTCCGCACGGCGAGATCCTCTACGACCTCGACGGACTTGGCCTCGCCGACGCCGACGCTCCCGCGCCGGCCAGGCTCGTGGCGCCGTTCGACCACGTCATCGGCGTCTCGGCCGACCGCGCCCGGGTCGCCGACCCGGAGCTGTTCCGGCGGACCGTGACACCCAACGGTCGCTCGCCCGGCTTCGTCTTCGCCGACGGATTCCTCGCCGGCACATGGCATCTCGATGCCGACGCCGGGGTACGCATCGAGATGCTGCGTGAGGTCTCGAAAGCCGAGGAGCGGGAGATCGACGCCGAGGTCGAAAGGCTGCGCGAGTTTCTCAGTCGCCCGTCCGCGGATTACGCGAGGTGATGCAGTACGGGCGTCCCACCGGGTCGACCATCGTCGTCCAGTGCGGATGGTGCTCGATCGCGCGGGCGCCCCAGCCCTCATGGCGCGCCACCTCGTCGGGGACCGAGTTGGTCGCGAGGTCGAGGTGCCCGGTCGCCGGTGACGACTCGTCGGGCATCGTGCCGTCTGAATCGGATTGCCTGCGCTGCAACAGGATTCCGATGGTGATCGCCGGGTCGCGGCGCAGGGCCACGAGTTCGGGTCGGGAGCCGGGCGGTTTGAGCGGCCATCCGGTCAGCGCCGTCCAGAACGCGACCTCGGCGTCGAAGTCGGCTGCGGGGATGTCGATGCACAACTGGTCGATGATGCTGATCGCGTCGCCGGGCCACCTGATGGGCCGCGACCGTGTGGACTCGCCCTCCCACGGAACAAGGCAGAACACGAAACCGGCGGGGGATCGGAGGACGAGGTGGGTGCCGGCGTCGTTGCTCAGCGTCGCGCCCAGTCCCACGGCTTCCTCGGCTGCGGCGTGCGGGTCGTCGGTGTGGATGTCGAGGTGGACGCCGCCCGGACCGTCGTCGACCCGTTGCACCCGGAGGTGGGGGTCGCCGTGGAACGGTTCGAGGGAGGCGAACTCGCGGTGTTCGCCGCGGGGCGGCGACACAGTGCTACCCGCGATCGCGCGCCAGAAGGTCACTTCGGCACCGAACTCGTCGGCTGGGAAATCGAGGAATGCGCGGAGCCACCTGACCTGCACGCGGGAGAGTCTACGGTGCCAGTGCACCCGGTGCGCTGCGGAATGCGCAGGCGCCCCACGTGAAACAGGAAGCGGTTGGCCGCCATTAGACTCGGGCAGATGACTGCAGGACCGCTGGCGGCGGTGGGCAAGAAGTTCGCGAAGTCGCGTGCCGAGCACGTCGCGGTGGTCCGACTCGACGGCCCGATCGGCGCAGCCGGCATGGGCAAGCACGGGCTGACCACCGACACGGTCGAGCCGGTGCTGAAGCGGGCGTTCGCCACCGACCGGCTCAAGGCCGTCGTCGTCGTGATCAACTCACCAGGTGGTTCGCCGGCGCAGTCGGAGTACATCGCCGAGCGCATCCGGCAGCTGTCCGCGGAGAAGGGCGTACCGGTCCTGGCGTTCTGTGAGGACGTAGCGGCGTCCGGCGGCTACTGGGTCGCGTGCGCGGCGGACGAGATCTTCGCCGCCCACACGTCGATCGTCGGTTCCATCGGAGTGGTGTCCTCGGGGTTCGGCTTCTCGGCCCTGCTCGACCGGTTCGGCGTGCAGCGTCGTCTGTACGCCACCGGGGAGAACAAGGCCCGGCTCGACACCTTCTCGCCCGAGGTGGCCGAGGACGTCGAATGGCTCAAGGGTCTCCAGGGGCAGCTGCACGAGGCATTCATCGCATGGGTCCGGCAGCGTCGGGGCAAGAAGCTGACGGCATCCGACGAGGAGCTGTTCAACGGCGACGTCTGGGTCGGGCGTCGGGCGGCCGAACTCGGCCTGGTCGACGGCATCGGCGTCATGCGTTCGGTGGTCGCCGAGCGGTATCCCGACGCAGAGATCACGGTCATCGAGGCACCCAAACCGTTGCTCGCGCGTCTGGTGGGCAATCAGATGACGGTCTCCGGTCTGGCCGAGAGCCTCACGTCGGGCGTGATCGCCGCGATCGACCGCGCCCCCGCGGTGCGGACCGGGTTTTTACACCGTGACTGACGGGTAGTACCAGACCCAGTTCGGGGGGTTTCCCCAAGGGTTTGTCCCCACGTTATCCACAGGTGTGTGCACTGGAAAGAAAATGCACCACCGGGCGACCACTGCAGTTTGGTGAATTTCCTACGCGCACATTGGTCCAAACGAGTGATCGCAGTCACATCGACGAGGCCTTTGGCCAGGGTTTTTCCACAGTTTCCACAGCCTCATCCCCAGGTTGACGGTGAGGTGTGGATTGTGGACAGTTGTCCGCCCGGGGCATGTGGATAAAACTATGACGATCAGCATAGGTCGCGTTGGGCGGTCTGTACGATTCCGAATGTGAGCTTCACAACACTGCCGGAAATGGCTGTGGAGGTGACGTGACGCCGACGGCGCCCCGACTGTGCCACCATGGAAATCGTGACCATGGGCGACATCACGCAGGTGCCGGTGACCGATTTGCCGGACGACTTCACTCAGACGGCCGACGCGGTGATGCTCGACGTCCGTGAGGACGACGAATGGGCGAACGGGCACATCCGCGGCGCCGTCCACATCCCGATGGCCGAGATACCGGGACGACTCGGCGAACTCGACCCCGACGCCGACCTCTATGTGGTGTGTCATTCGAGCGGACGCTCGATGCGGGTGCTGCAGTATCTCGCGCAGGTCGGGTACGACGGGATCTGCGTGCGCGGCGGAATGCTCGCGTGGCAGGAGCACGGCAAGCCCGTCGAGACCGGCACCGGGGACGGCGGGGGCGACGCCCACTGATGATCGACCTCTGTCCGCGGTGCCGCATCCAGGCGCCGCACCGCCCCGGGCGCGAGCACTGCCCTCGCTGTGGCGGCCCGCTGAGCGTCGTCGACGATGCCGCTCGGGCGATGTCCGCACCCGCGCGCCCCGTGACCCCCGCACCGCCCCGGACGGCGCCGACCGGCCGGCTGTACCGGGGTCGCAACGTCCGTTGGATCGCGCGGCGGCCTCCCGAGGCCATCCCCAGTCGCCGTGGACCGTCGGGCCCGCGCGGCCCGCGTCTCATCCCGCGCTACGTCTACATCCCGACCTGGGGACTGCACGACGAACCGGTGACCGCCGACGCGACGCACGACCGGATCGACTCCTCGCGGGCACGCCTGCTGTTCGCGCTCGTCGTGGCCGGCACGGCGCTCGCGGCGTCTGCGGTCATCCATCTGGTCCGCTACATCCTGCTGGCCGTCAACCGCACCCAGCCGCTCCCGGACCCGCTGATCGTGGTCTCGGACTGGTTGATCGTGTTCGCGGGTGTGGCCGCCTTCCTGGCCTACGTCTGGGCGACCCTCGCCTTCGTCCGCTGGGTGATGGACCTGCGGGCCGGTACCTATGAGGAAGCCCGACTCCTCGACCCGAGGCGTCCGCTGTGGGTGGGGTTGCTGGTGGGGGTTCCGCTGGTGAACCTGGTCGGTGCACCGCTCGTGCTCGGCGAGGTCGTGGCCCTGCGCGTGGCCCACGATCCGTCCCTCGACGCCGAACGTGTCGGCCGCCGCGTCCGCCGGCTGTGGGTCGCGTGGGTGGTCGTCACCGTCACAGCTCTGCTGGCGCTGATCGCCCGCGCCGTCGCGTGGGGGTCGGACTCGGTGCAGACCGGGGCCAACGCGCTCGCCATGGTGATCCTCAGTGCGGCCGTCTCGGCCGCCTTCGCCTTCTGGATGGCACGCCGCGTGCCGGTGCTGTTCGACGCCGCCACGGCGGTCCCGGTCCCGAAGAGAAGGTGGGTGGCGGTCGGATGAACTCAGGTGTGAACGTGGGCGCGGCCGAGAAGGTGTCGCGTTCGGGTAAGCCCGCGGTGGTCGCGCACCGCGGCGCCTCCGGTGACCGTCCGGAACACACCCTGGCCGCATACGAGCTCGCACTCGCGCAGGGCGCGGACGGACTCGAATGCGATGTCCGGTTGACCGCCGATCACGAACTCGTCTGCGTCCACGACCGGACCGTCGACCGCACGTCGAACGGTTCCGGCATCGTCAGCGAGATGACGCTCGCCCAGCTCCGCGAACTCGATTTCGGGAGTTGGCATTCCGCGGGCGATCCCGCGTCGATCCTGACGCTGCGCGAGCTGCTCACGCTCACCTTGGACTGGCGCCGGCCGGTCCGGTTGTTCATCGAGACCAAACACCCCGTGCGGTTCGGCAGTCTCGTCGAGCAGAAGCTCCTCGAGATCCTCCACGAGTTCGGCGTGGCCACCCCGCCGTCGGCCGATCACAGTCGCGCCGTGGTCATCTCGTTCTCCTCCGCCGGCGTCTGGCGTATCCGCCGCCATGCCCCGATGCTCCCGACCATCCTGCTGGGCGACACCGCCCGCGTGCTCGGTGGCAGTGCGGCGACCGCCGTCGGGGCCACCGGGATCGGACCCTCGGTGATGACCCTGCGGCAGTACCCCGATCTCGTCGACCGCGCCGCCGCGGCCGGACGCGTGACGTATTGCTGGACCGTCGACGAACTGGTGGACGTCCAACTCTGCGCCGACCTCGGGGTGCGCTGGCTCGCCACCAACCACCCGGCCAAGGTCCGTGACTGGCTGGTGACCGTCGACTGAGCGCGGCTCTGCACCTGCCCGGGCTTCTCGGCGCCGCGAGCGGCTCGTGAGAGAGTGGACCGATGGGCAAGAAGAGCAAGCGGGGCAGTGGACCCCGCCCGGGAAGCAATCGCGCCGAGCGGGTCGCCGCTCGTAAGGCTCGGCAGGCGGCGTCGATGGCACCGCCGCCGCGTCCCTTCGCGGGACTGGCCTCCGAATGCGATTTCGTCGCACTGCGGACCTTCGTCGCATCGGCGACCGCGCGTCTCGAACTGACGGAACCCGCCGACACGCGCAACGACGTCTCCCTCGTGACGATCCTGCCGGGTGCCGGTCCGGCATTGGCACGTGAATCCAACGGCGCCACAGAGGGTTTGGTGGGTCTGCAGACCGAGCCGGATCGCATGGCGCCGGCCGTCGAGCTGGCGGCCGCCATCGCGTGGGCCGCGCACGCCGAGGCCGGCAGCGAGTTCGACCTCGAGTCCGCCGACGAATCGCCCTCGCTCGACGAGGTGTTGAAGGCCGACGCAATCCTGGACATCACCGTGCACCAGGACTTCTCGTGGTGGTTCCCGGAGGGCACCGAGGTGCCCGCCGAGATCGCGCCGATGTTCGAGCGCGCGAACGAGTCCGTGCTGCCGACCGCGCGCCTCGTCGTCGAGAGCGGTTCGGGCGCCCCGTGGTGGGTCGATGCCGGCGAGCGGGCACATCTGCGCTGGATTCGCCCCGAGCCCGAGGACGACCTCATGGCCGCGATGGCCCGCCTCCATGCGGCCGGCCGTCTGACGATGGGCGAGGGCTCGCGTTTCGCGGGGTCGTTCCGCACCCATGGCCTGCTGGTCCCGGTCTTCGACCTCGACAACGAGATGCACCACGAGGAGTGGCAGGCGGGTCTCAACCAGCTCGATCAGTGGCTGGGCGAGGCGCTCGCCGACACCTCGGAGCTGACGATCGCCGAGCGGAGCTCGCGCGACGGCATCCGCGGCCGCCAGGTCACCCTGCGCTGAGCACGAACATCTGAAAACCGTTTCGGCGGCGTGACTTCGGGTGAAGTCGCGCCGCCGAAATCGTGTGAGGGCTCGTGCCTAGATGTTGCCTCCGGCAACGGGGGGCGAGGTCGGATCGTCGGCTGTGGCGCTGTTGAACTCGCGCTCGACGAAGTTCTCGAGGTCGAACAGATTGCCCTTGCACCGGTCGGCGATGGTCTGCAGGGTCGTCATGGTCGCGACCTCCTCGACCTGCTCCTTGAGGAACCACTGCATGAACTGCTCGCCGAGGTAGTCGCCGGTGTCACGGGCCGACTTGGCGAGATCGACGATCTGCTGGGTGACCGTCTTCTCCTGCTCGAGAGCGAGATTGATCGGTGCCTTGTAGTCCTCGAACTTGTTGTTCGGGGCGGAGACGCCGGGGATCTCGACCTCCATGTCCCGGTCGAGGAAGTACTGCACGATCATCATGGCGTGGTTGCGCTCTTCGACGGCCTGGCTGTAGAAGAGCTTCGCCAGCTGGGGCATGTCGTGGTTGTCGAAGTAGGTGGCGACCGCGATGTACTGCTGCGAGGCGTAGAACTCGTTGCCGATCTGATCGTGCAGCAGCTGGTGGAACTTCGTGAATTCGGTCATGCGCCCATCGTAGGTGCCGAAAAGTGCCTTCTACCAGCAAGTTCAGGCTAACTAAGGCAAGTCTGACCTGTCTTTGGGCAGCCTGGCCACCCCTGGTCACCCGGCGTCGACGAGCAATTCGTCGGGGATGGGCTGACCTGCGCGGAGGAGGCCGAAGAACTGCTCGGTGGTCTCCGTGACCGGTAGTGCCAGACCGTCATCGGTGTAGATGCTCTCGCCCGTGGGTGTGGTGGTTGTCACCGGGTCGCGGAGCGCGAACATCAGCGAGGCCAGATTCCAGATGTGGTCGCGCTCGTCGACGGTGAGGGAGTCGATGGCGCCGCCGATGAAGCCGAACAGCCGGAACGGATTGAACAGCACGCCCGGGCTGGTCGCGCGGGAGACCAAGGCGGCGAGGAACTTCCGCTGGTTGATGACGCGCTCGAGATCGGCACGAGGGAAGGCGCGGGTCCGGACGAGGCCGAGCGCCTGGCGCCCGTTCAGGTGGTGGCACCCCTTCGACAGTCTGAGTCCGGCCTTGGGGTCGTTGAGCGGTTGGTCGATGCACATGTCGACTCCGCCGACGGCGTCGACCAGGGTGTCGAAACCGCCGAAGCCGATCTCCGCGTAGTGGTCGATGTGGATTCCGGTCAGGTTCTCGACGGTCTGCACCAGCAGCTGCGGACCGCCGATGTTGTACGACGCGTTGACCTTCAGGCTGCCGTTTCCGGGGATCTCGACGTAGAGGTCGCGCGGGATGCTGACGACCGTCGCCTTCCCGTTCCCGGGTGGGTTGTGCACCAGCATGATCGTGTCGGTGCGTGAGCCGTCGGCGTCGCCGGTGGACAGGTTGGTGCGCTGGTCGTCGGACAGGTCGGAGCGGGAGTCGGTGCCGACGATGAGCCAGTTGGTACCGGGTGTGTCCGACGGCCGCCCGGCGTACGCGGGGAGCGCGTCGATGCGGTCGAGACGCGAGTCGTAGTAGAAGAGCAGCCCGGCGCTGCCGAGTACGAACACGAGCAGCAGGATCAGCAGGATCTTGCCGACCCGCAGTGAGCGCCTGCGACGACGCCGGGGACGCGGCGGCTTGGCGGCGGGCGGGGGACCGGCGGCGGGCGGTGCGGGCGGTGCGGGCGGACGCGTCGATGACCGGCCGCGGTCACCTCGGCGTTCGCCGGCCGGGATCGGTTCGGGTTTCTGGGTGGGGGCGTACTGGCCCGGTGCAGCGCCCTTACCCGGGGCGGGGCCGGCTGCCGGGGCAGGGCCGGGCGCCCGACGCGGTGGGGGACCCTGCGCGGGGATTCGCGGCATGGCCTGGGGGTGTGCGGCGGGAGCGGGACCCTGCGGATGGGGGCGGTGGGGTGCACCGGGCGGAGGCCCCTGACGTGGTGGTATGCCCCCCGCCGGCCGCCCGGGCGGTACCTGTGGCCCCGGTCGACCGCGCCGAATGATCGGCGGGTCCTGCTCGTTCATCCCAACCAATGTACGCATCCACCGGTGTTCGGCACGGATTCGACGCAGATCACAGGAATGATCGGCCCGCGACGGGGTATCCGGGTCGCCATGACCGACGATGTGGCCGCACGGCCCGACACCGAGACCGGTGACGATCGCACTCCGCTCCGGCGCGCGATCTCCGGCAAGATGCTGTTCCTGTTCATCCTCGGCGACGTGCTGGGCGCCGGCATCTATGCACTTGTGGGCGAGATCGCCGGCGAGGTCGGCGGGGCCATCTGGGTGCCGCTCGTGGTGGCCCTGGTCATGGCGCTGCTGACGGCGGGGTCGTATGCGGAGCTGGTCACCAAATACCCCCAGGCCGGCGGCGCCGCGGTCTTCGCGCAGCAGGCCTACCGGTCGTCGCTGGTCTCGTTCCTGGTGGGGTTCTGCATGCTGGCCGCCGGTGTCACGAGCGCCGCGGGTCTGGCGCTGGCGTTCGCCGGTGACTATTTCAAGACCTTCCTGAACGTGCCCACGACCGCCACCGCCCTCGTCTTCTTGCTCGCGATCGCGGCACTCAATGCGCGTGGCATCAGCGAGTCGGTGCGCGCGAACGTCGTGATGACGGTCGTCGAGGTGTCGGGTCTGGTGCTCGTCGTCGTCCTGGCCGCGGTTGTCCTCGGCCGGGGAGACGGCGAACCGCATCGCGTGTTCGAGTTCGACAGTTCGACGACCCCCGCGCTGGCGGTGCTGAGTGCGGCGTTGCTCGCCTACTACTCGTTCGTGGGCTTCGAGACGTCGGCGAACGTGGCCGAGGAGGTCCGCAACGTGCGGCGGGTCTACCCGAAGGCACTGTTCGGCGCGCTCATCACCGCGGGTGTCGTCTACGTGCTCGTGGGCCTCGCGGTCTCGATCGTGGTGGCGCCGGATGAGCTCGCCGGCTCGTCGGGTCCGCTGCTCGAGGTGGTCTCCATCGCCGACGTCGGTGTACCCGACAAGCTGTTCTCGCTGATCGCCCTGATCGCGGTGGCCAACGGTGCGCTGCTCACGATGATCATGGCGTCGCGTCTGACGTTCGGGATGGCCCGCGACGGACTGCTGCCCTCGGCACTGGCGAAGGTCCTGCCGGGTCGTCGTACGCCGTGGGCGTCGATCATTGCCACCACCGCCATCGCGATGGTGCTCTCGGCGACCGGTTCGGTGGCCGCGCTCGCCGAGACCGTCGTTCTGCTGCTGCTGTTCGTCTTCCTCAGCACCAACATCGCGGTTCTGGTGCTCCGACGCGACCGCGCCGACACCGATCACTTCCGGGCGTGGACGATCGTGCCGGTGCTGGCGATCGTGACATGCATCGTGCTGCTGACCCAGCAGAGTGCCGAGACCTGGTTGCGCGCAGGCATTCTGATGCTCGTCGGTCTGGCGCTCTTCGGTCTGGCCCGTGCCACCGGTTCGGGTAAGCACACCGAGGCACGCGACTGACCGGTTCCGTGGATCAGCCGACCCAGGAGAGGTGATCGCGCAGCAGCGCGTAGCCGATGAAGGCGACGACGTCGATGACGCCGTGGGCGATGACGAGTGGCCAGGCGCGGCCGGTGACCTGGTAGAAGCGGCCGTAGACGACGCCCATCACCACGTTGCCGAGACCGGCGCCGAAGCCCTGGTACAGGTGGTAGCCGCCGCGGAGGACAGCGCTGGCGGCGAGCGACCGGGTGTCCGAGACGCCGAGCTGGCGGAGTCGGGTGATGAAGTAGGCGACCACCACGATCTCCTCGGCGGCCGCGTTGCCGATCGCGATGAGGATGAGCACGGGCCATTCCCACCAGGTGTCCGCCTGGCTGGGTACGAGACTCGCGTTGAGTCCGAAGGCGCGGGCGACCGCGACCAGCGCGAGACCGGGGATGCCGATGACGGCGGCGAGGACGAGTCCCGCGGGCACGTCGCGGCGCGGGGTCCAGCGGCCGAGCCCGACGCGCGACAGCCCGAGTCCGCTGCGCCACAGCAGGTACACGCCGAGCGCGGCGATAGCGAACAGTCGCAGGATGCTCAGGACCTGACGTGCGGCGTCGATGAGGGCGAGGTCGGAGCGGCTGGGGTTGAGGGCGACGGTCGTCCCGCCGATGCCGCCGGCCAACTGGGCTTCGAGGAGTGCGAGCGCGGCGGAGACCGCGGAGAACGCGAACGTCAGGACGCCGACGATGACGAGTTCGGCGATCAGACCGCGACGCTCGACGCGGTCGGTGACGACCGGGAGGTCGTGGGGCGACGGCCGCAGGTACTCGCACAGAGGCATGCCGGTCAGCCTAGAACCCCTCGCTCCCTGAGGTGCGAGCGTCAGTCGGGCATCGAATTCAGAAACGGGCAACCCGCGAGGTTGCGGAGAGCCCGGGACAGCTCGAAGACGTCGGCTACCGGGCGGGGGAACGGAAGGCGGACGTCGGAGTCGCCGTCGAGGCCCTCGATCCGGAAGCGGATGCCGAAACGGTCGAGGCCGAGAGGACGTACGCGGCCCTGGCGCAGGTCGGTGGGCAGCTTGCGGGCCAGCTGACCGACGAGGTCGGCGTGGTCGGCGTCGAGGTGTTCGAGCCAGCCGGCCTCGCACTCCCAGAACGGATCGGGTTGGGCGTCGGCCAGTTCGGCGGCCGGCACCGACGTCGCGCCGGAACTCGATGCCAGCACTGCGGAATCGACCTGGAGGCGGAGCATCGACGCACCGTGGCCGATGTCGAGCAGGCCGTCGTCGGGGTGTTCGCCGGCGATCTCGATGGCGAGGTCGCGTTCGAGGTCGCGGGGGACCTCGTGGAGCGTGCCGTTGAGCCAGATGACCGAACGGACTCGTTCGCGCAGGTCGATGGGCGCCCAGTCGGTGACCTCGAGCATCGCGGGTGTGCCTTCGGCGCCGCGGACGGCCGCCATTGCCTCGCCGTCGGTGGGGACGAGGACGAAGGCCTGTGACTCGAACAGATGGATGACGTCGATCGGAGTGGTGTCGGCGCCCTCGATGGCGAGGATGGCGGAGCCCCCTCGGCGGCAGGCCGTCTGGATCATCTCGGCATCCGTGGGTCGGTCGGTCGTCGTACGCGTCATGTTGTCTCTCCGGTCGGCGCGGGCGGCTGCGGTGCTCGTCGGCTCTTGAAAGGTAACCCTAACCTAAATACGGGTGGCGCGATCGTCAATGGGTCCTCGGACCGTCGGCTTCCGGGCCTTGCGGCCTGTCCGGTGTGGTCACGCGCGTCCACTAGGCTCGTGTGGTGCCTGTGATCGCCTACTTCGGCCCGCCCGGAACCTTCACCGAGATGGCACTCGACGCGGCCATCGCCGCCCATGACCCCGCACTCGGGGGTCTCGACCTCTCGGGTGACGTGACCAAGCTCGACGCCTCGAGCCCGGCTGCCGCCATCGCGATGGTGCGCAGCGGCGAGGCCGACTACGGTTGTGTGCCCATCGAGAGTTCGCTCGAGGGATCGGTCCCGGTGACGATGGACGCCCTCGTACCGCCGGCGCGGTCCACCGACGGGCGCGTGCAGGTGTTCGCCGAGACCGTCCTCGACATCGCGTTCGCGATCGCCGCGAACGGCCCGCTCGCCCCGGAGGACGTCCGCACCATCGCGGCGTATCCGGTGGCCGCCGCGCAGGTCCGGCAGTCCGTGGCCGAGCTCTTCCCGAACGCGGAGTTCGTCACCTCCGGATCGAATGCCGCCGCCGCGCTGGACGTCGCGTCCGGCAAGGCCGACGCCGCGGTGACGACCGGCCTCGCGGCGGGACTGTCGAGCCTGACTGTGATCGCCGACGGCATCTGCGACGCCAAGGAGGCCACCACGCGCTTCCTGGTCCTCGGACGCCCCGCGGCCCCGACGCGCCGGACCGGCACCGACCGCACGTCGGTGATCCTCGACCTGTCCAACGAGCCCGGCAGCCTGATGAATGCGATGAACGAATTCGCCTCGCGGGGCATCGATCTCACGCGCATCGAATCCCGACCGCAGCGCGACGAGGCGGAAGGCCGGGCCATCGCCGGGCGCTACCGGTTCTTCCTCGACGCCGTCGGCCACATCGACGACGCCGCGGTCGCGGAAGCCCTTGCGGCGCTGCACCGCCGGTGCGAACGGGTCGTCTACCTCGGCTCGTGGCCCGCGGTACGGACGACGGGATCGGCGCCACCCGACCACGCCGAGTCGCTGGCCTGGATCGAATCGCTGCGACAGGGAGAGGTCTGATGGCGCGCCTGCATCTCGTCCGGCACGGTGAGACCACCGCGAACGTCATGCGCCGGCTCGACACCGCGCTGCCGGGCGCCGCGCTCACCGATTTCGGAGCGCGACAAGGTGTTCGATTCGGTCTGGAGAATCGACCGGAACGCGAGGCGGTCCTGTTCAGCTCGGAGGCCCGGCGCGCCCGGCAGACCGCCGAACTGATCAGCACGGTGTGGGACGTCCACACCGAGGCCGTCGACGGCGTACACGAGGTCCAGGCCGGTGAGCTCGAGGATCGCAGCGACCGTGGGGCCCACGACGTCTTCCACGACGTCATGGAGAAGTGGCATGCCGGTGACCTCGACGTGCGCATCCCCGGCGGGGAGTCGCTCGCCATGGTCTACGACCGCTACATCCCGACGGTCGAGGACCTCGCCCGCTCGTACCTGACCGGAACCGAACCGCGCGATGTGTTCCTGGTCAGCCACGGTGCGGCGATCCGCCTCATCGCGGCGCGCCTGGCCGGCATCGACTCGCGATTCGCCGCGGCGACGCACCTCGGTAACACCGGCTCGATCGAACTCGAGTACTCCGACGGCATCTGGGTCTGCCACCGCTGGGGAGCCGAGACCGCACCGTTCGAACGGGTCGACGAGCCGCTGGTCGACGACCCCATGGGCTAGCTACTTGATGATCGCGTCGACCGTCTTCTTCAACGCCGACGGCTGAGACGGGCGTCGTGGTGCCTTCTCCTTGAGTCGGAGCATCTCTTCACCGATCTCCTGGAGATCCTTGCGGCCGAGGGCTTCCCGCACCTTCGGGAACCACTCGTCCTCTTCTTCCTCGATGTGGTGCTCGACGTTCTCGATCAGCACGGTCGTCTTGGCGTCGAACCGCTCGGAATCCGGCTTCAGCGCGGCCAGTTCGACGACGAGGACGTCGGCGACGTGGTGCTCCTCGTAGGACTCGAGGATGTCGTCCTCGAGATCGGGCACACGCTTGCGGATCTCGGGATACATGCACTCGTTCTCGATGTAGGTGTGCACGGTGAGGGCCTCGATGATCTTGTCGACGATCTTGCCCTTGGTCTTGGTGGCGTTCGGGCCCTGGGACCTGAAGTCGCGGAAGAGTTTGCGGATCTCCTTGTGGTCGTCCTTCAGGATGACGATGGCGTCGGTGGACATGGCGGAACTCCTGGATGTGGGCTGGACATCGGGATCTCGGTATTCCGCATTCCGGCCACGATGAAACATCCCATCTGACCTGGGGTTCCGGGGCGGGTTCTAGCCCCAGCCGTTGGCGTGTAGCCAGGCGTCGTCGATCCCGAAGTGGTGGGCGATCTCGTGCATGACGGTGACCGCGACCTCGTGCACCACCTCGTCGCGCGAATTGCACATGGCCAGGATCGGGTCCCGGTAGATCGTGATCGTGTCCGGCAGGAATCCGCCGTAGTCGTGGTCGCGCAGGGTCAGCGCCACACCCTGGTAGAGCCCGAGGATGTCGGGTTCCTCGGGGTTGTACGGCTCGACGAGGATGACGACGTTGTTCATGGCGCTGGTGAGGTCTGACGGGATGGTGTCCAGTGCGTCGGAGACCAGCCCGTCGAACTCGTCGTCGGACATCGGTACGGCCATGGGTCAGCCCGCCGGGGCGGGGGCCTGGTCGGGGTTCGGCGCGATTCCCGGCGGGAGCGGCACCGGCGTCGGGAGAGCGCGACCGGGCGGAGCGGCGGGCGGCGGGACGGGCGCCTTGCCGTTGATCAGCAGCGCTCCGTCCTTGGCGTCACCGACGAGGGTGGCGAACCCGCCGCGCTTGTCGGGCAGACCGAGGTAGCAGACCACCTTTCGGCTGCCGGCGAGCCAGCTCGGCTCGCTGAGGACCGACCACTGCACGTTGAGAGTGGTCTTGTCGAGGGCATCTGCGCCACCGGCGAAGCGCTCGGCCTGTTTCGGGCAGATCGTGCCGAGGTAGTTGTTCTGGGCGCCGGTCGCGGGCCACGGCTTGTTCGACATCCGGTCGCCGAAGCGGACCGCGAGGTCGACGATGCCGGTGGTCTGGAAGGCGTGCGGCTCGGCGCAGTTCACCGGGAACCCGGTGGGGTTGCGGTTCTCCTGGTCGATGCCGATGCAGGTTCCCTCGGGCCACACGTACGACTGGTTCTGGTCGGCGACGCGGCCGGAGAACTGCACGGGCTGACCGTCGGCGCCGTCCTCCTGGATTCCGCAACGGAGTTGCCGGGCGCCCTTGTCCCATTGGGCCTGCGACGGGTACATCATGCCGACCGAGAAGCGGCCCTGCGGGTCGAGGCGGCCGTCGAGGTACTGATCGACGATGACCGGGCACTGTTCGTCGCGGATGGCGGCGAAGCGATCGGGCCCGGGCCACAGCGCGTCCTCGCCGAACTCGACGCCGGGGATGAGGGAGGTGTCGATGCCGCCGGCCACCTCGAAGCGGTGCTTCTGCGCGCATTCGACCGCGGTCGGTTGTCCGGGGTTGCCCTCGGGCCAGTCCAGACAGTCACCGGCCACCGACTGGGTGAAGGCGTTCTGGACGAGGCGTTCACCTTCCCCGACCTTGCTGCCGCCGACGCTGCCGGAGTCGTCGAAGACTCCCATCGCGAAGGCGATACCGCCGGCGACGAGTGCACCGACGACGATCGCGGCCAGCACGACGAAGACGGGGTTGCGCGTGGCGGACCGCGGGGGGCGGGTGGCGGCCTGGGCCGGCTCGTCGTGCGGTTCGGCCGGGTCGACGGGGGTGAAGTCGTCGTCGACGGCGTCGTGCGCGACGTGGTCGGGCTGGTCGCGATCAGGGTCGGGCTCGTTCATCGGGATCCATCATGCCTGGTCGATCCGGTCGGGCACACCCGCATCAGCCGATGCGGACACCGGGTCGCGCCGGCGAGGGCTGCCTACACTCGCGGGAATGCCCGCCGATTCCTCTCCCGTGCCCGGCCCCGACGCCACACCGGATCCCGAGCTGGTCGAACTGGCCACCCGACTGTTCGAGATGGCCCGCGCCGGCGACGCCGCCACACTGGGCGGTTACGTCGACGCCGGGGTGCCGGTGAACCTGCGCAACCAGTCGGGCGACTCATTGCTGATGCTCGCGGCCTATCACGGGCACGCGACGGCGGTCTCGGCCCTGCTGTCGCGCGGCGCCGATCCCGACCTCGCCAACGACCGCGGGCAGACCCCGCTGGCCGGTGCGGTCTTCAAGGGATTCGACGATGTGGTCCGGTTGCTCGTCGACGCCGGGGCCGACCCGCACGGCGGTACCCCGTCGGCCGCCGATGCCGCCGCGATGTTCGGTCGCGACGATCTCCGGGCGCTCTGGAGCTGACCGTGGGCCGGGCCCGGGTTTCACTTCGGTGGCGTGATCGGGTTCGCATCGCGCGCTCCAGTAGGGTTTGAAGGCGTGATCGACCTGAAGATTGTTCGTGACGACCCGGATCTGGTCCGTGCTTCGCAGCGCACCCGCGGCGAGGACCCCGGCCTGGTGGATGCCCTGCTCGATGCCGACGCGGCCCGTCGTGCGGCCATCGTCGACGCCGACACGTTGCGATCCGAGCAGAAGGCTCTCGGAAAGCAGGTCGGCAAGGCGCAGGGTGACGAGAAGCAGGCGCTGCTCGCCAAGGGCAAAGAGCTCGCCGAGCAGGTCAAGGCCGCGGTCGCGCGTCAGTCCGAGGCCGACGAGGCCGCCGCGAAGGCGCACCGCGCGATCTCCAACATCGTCGCGCCGGAGGCTCCCGCGGGCGGCGAGGACGACTACGTGGTCCTCGAGCATGTGGGTGAGCCCCGCGAGATCGAGAACCCGAAGGATCACCTCGAGCTCGGTGAGTCGCTCGGTCTGCTCGACATGGAGCGCGGCGCCAAGGTGTCGGGTTCGCGGTTCTACTTCCTCACCGGCCAGGGCGCCTTCCTGCAGCTCGGCCTGCTCAACATGGCCGCGCAGAAGGCTGCCGCCAACGGCTTCACGCTGATGGTCCCGCCCGTCCTGGTGCGTCCGGAGGTCATGGAGGGCACCGGCTTCCTCGGCGCCCACGCCGACGAGGTCTACCACCTCGACAAGGACGACGACCTGTACCTGGTCGGCACCTCGGAGGTGCCGCTCGCCGGGTACCACATGGACGAGATCCTGGACCTGTCCGACGGACCGAAGCGCTACGCCGGCTGGTCGACCTGTTTCCGCCGCGAGGCCGGCAGCTACGGCAAGGACACCCGCGGCATCATCCGCGTGCACCAGTTCGACAAGGTCGAGGGCTTCATCTACTGCAAGCCCGAGGACGCCGAGGCCGAGCACCAGCGTCTGCTGGGCTGGGAGAAGGACATGCTGGCCGCGATCGACGTGCCCTACCGCGTCATCGACGTCGCCGGTGGCGACCTCGGTTCGTCGGCCTCGCGCAAGTTCGACTGTGAGGCATGGGTTCCCACGCAGAACACCTACCGTGAGCTCACGTCGACGTCGAACTGCACGACGTTCCAGGCTCGCCGCCTCTCGATCCGTTACCGCGACGAGAACGGGAAGCCGCAGACCGCGGCGACGCTCAACGGCACGCTCGCGACGACCCGCTGGCTGGTGGCCATCCTCGAGAACCACCAGCAGCCCGACGGTTCGGTGAAACTGCCGCCGGAGCTCGCGAAGTTCGTCGGCACCGACGTCCTCACGCCTCGGTGATCTGAGCCGGCGTCATGACCAGCGGGATCGTCATCGCGGTGATCGGCGCGCTGGCGTTCGCCGCCGCGGCCGTACTGCAGGCGCTCGGCGCCGAGCAGGTCTCGCAGCGCGCGGCCATCCGTGAGGAGCGGCGACGATCGGCGGCGGCGCACCCGTCGCTGAAGTCCACCGCGCTGACGATGCTGACGGTGCCGTTCCTGGTGGGGTTCGTCTTCGACATCATCGGGTTCGTCGCGACGATCATGTCGGCGCGGCTCATCCCGCTGTTCCTGTCGCAGACCATCATCTCGGCCCGGCTGGTCGCCACGGCGCTGCTCGCCATGGTCGTGCTGAAAGTCGGTCTCACCATGCGTGATTGGATCGCCGGTGCGGTGGTCGTGGCGTCGCTGATCCTGCTGGCGGTGTCGGCCGGCCGCGAAGGAGTGGACCACACCGCGTGGATGCGGTGGGCCGTACTGGTCGCCGGTCCCGCGCTGATCCTCGTCGGTCTGATCGTGATGCGGCGCCTGCAGACCCACATCGCCACGGTCACCGGGCTCATCGCCGGCGCGGTGTTCGGTGTGATGGCGGTGGCATCCCGCATCCTCGATGGCGTCGACCCCCTCGACCTCACCGTCCTGTTCACCGACCCGGCCCTGTATGCGTTGTTGCTCAGCGGCATCGGCGGCTTCTACCTGTTCACCGTGGCACTGCAGACCGGCTCGGTGAACGGTGCCGCGGCAGCGCTCGTCGTCGGGCAGACGGTCCTCCCGGGCGCGGTCGGCATCGCCTTCCTCGGCGACGTCACGCGCGCGGGCTGGGGACCGGTCGCGATCGTCGCCTTCGCCGCGGCGGTCGGCGGGGGAGTGGTGCTCGCGTCGTCGGGTGCCGTCACCGCGGTGGAGACCGCCGACGCCGCGAATGCGCCTCGCGGATACGGACATCCGCCGCGGGAAGTGGGCCGACCCCGCTAGCTCGCGGGACGACGTGGTGGCACGGATTCGATCACCTGGTTCCGGTGGGATACTGCGATCTGGACAGCGGCAGGACGTGGTCTTCGGGTAGGACGGGAACAGGTCGGGGAATGGCAGCCATGGGTGATGCGCGACCGGGGCTGGTCGGGCGGGACGCCGAACTCGCCGCGCTCCGACACTTTCTCGACGACGCTCGGAACGATGGCGCCGCCTTGCTGCTCACCGGCGATCCCGGAGTCGGCAAGACCGCGCTGCTCGACGCCGCCGTTGACACCGCAGTGGACGCGGGTATGCGCGTCATCCGCGGGAGCGGTATCGAATTCGAGTCCGAGCTCGGTTTCGCCGTCCTGCATCAGCTGGTCCTCCCGCTGGCGGCCGAGCTCGACCGTCTACCGGAGTCCCAGCGCGCGGCTCTCGATGTGGCGTTGGGTCTCGGAGACGGTGACGCGCCCAGTCAGATAGCGGTTCTGAACGCCGCGTTGGGTTTGTTCGCCGAGGCCGCGGCCGACGATCCTCTTCTACTCGTGATCGATGATCTGCACGTGGTGGATCAACCGAGCATCGCCGCGATCGGCTTCATCGCCCGGCGGGTGCACGGGCGGCGGATCGGAGTTCTCGCGGCCCGGCGGTCGGGACCCGACGGTGCATTCCGGCCGACCGGCGTCGCCGAACTGGATGTCGCCCCACTGACGGATGCGGACTCCCTCCGCCTTCTCACGCGTCGTTTCGCTCATCTGCCCAGAAGAGTGCTGTCGTCGGTGGCCGACAACGCGCAGGGCAATCCGCTCGCACTGCTCGAGTTCGCCGGGACCACGGGCGCATCGGGTGAGCGCGCCGGCTGGGTGGGTGGGCCGGCCCGAGATGTCAACGCACTCTTCAGCGCTCGGATCCGTCGGCTACCCGAGCGGACCCGCGATCTGCTCCTGCTGGCCGCCCTCGAGGGTTCTGGCGATCTCCGCATCCTCCAATCAGCAGGTGCGCCCGAAGGATTCGACGACCTGGCCCCGGCCGAACGCGATCACCTGGTGATCGTCGCAGAGGACGATCACACGATGCGGTTCCGGCATCCGCTGGTCAGGTCGGCGGTGGTCGACGGTTCCACCGCAGAGCAGCGCCGCGCCGCGCACCGGCGCCTCGCGGACGTGCTGGTCGACCGCCCCGACCGCCGTGGTGTCCACTTGGCGAAGTCGACGACCACGCCTGACGAGTCGGTGGCCTCGGTGGTCGAGGTGGCGGCCCAGACCAGCTTGCGCCGAGGCGATCCCGGCGGCGCGGTTGCGATGTTGCGCCGGGCGGCGGAGCTGAGCCCGGACGCCGAAGAGGGGAGGCGGCGGTTGTCGCAGGCCGCCTATGTGGCCGCCTGGATCGCCGGTGAACTCGACACCTCTCATGAACTGTTGCACGCGATCAAGGGAGTTCCCGGAGGTCAACCTATCGGCGCCACTGCGGCGGCCGCGCTTCTCATCCTCGTCACCGAGGGTGACGCCGACACCGCGTACACCATGTTGATGCCGGCGCTCGAGGCCGCGACATCCGTCGACGGTCCGCGCACCGGCGACGTCGAGGACGCTCTCTTCACTCTCACCCTCGCAGCCGACTATCTCGGCGGTCGCGAGTACTGGCAGCCGTTGATGGACCTCGTCGCGCGATTCCCCGACCCGTCACCGGCATCCGCAGCCACGCTGGCCCGCGTCCACCATGATCTCGGTTCGATGGACAACGAGCAGCTGCGGCGCCTCGACGCGGCGATCGACCGTCTGCGCGATGAGACCGACACCGACATCGTGATCCGCACCGCGCTGGTCGCCTCCTACGTCGATCGCCTACCCGGTTGTCGGGAGTCCGTCACGCGGGTCATCCGCGACGGCGGGGCGGTCGGATCGAGCATGCCCGGTCTCATCTACCTCGCCCTCGACCATCTCTATGCTGCGCGGCTTTCGGCGGCGTCGGATGCCGCCGCGGAGCTCATCGCACTGTCAGAGAAGACCGGGTACCCGTTGTGGGCCCAGGTGGGGCACTATGCCGCGGCGATGGCTGCCGCGGAGCGCGGAGACCTCGACGAGTCCATCGAACACTGCGAGCGGATCTGGGGCTGGTCCGGTCCGCGCCGGGTGCACCGGCTCGTCAAGTGTGCCAACTTCGCCAGGGCCAGGGCGGCACTCGGAGTCGCCGACTTCGAGACGGCCTACCGCCACGCCGCGGAGGTGTGCGCGCCCGGTGAGCTCAACCGGTTCAATCCCGAGGCAGTCTGGGCTGCAGCGGATCTCGTCGAGGCCGCAGTGCGTACCGGGCGGATCGACGACGCCCGTGCCCACGCCGAAGCCTTCCGTAGGGCCGGCCTCGAACACATCTCGTCGCGGTTGGCTCTCATCTCCGGGTTGTGTGTGGCGATGGCGTCAGAACCCGACGAGGCCGTACGGGTACACGAGGAGACACTGGCGATCTCCGACGTGGACCAGTGGCCCTTCGAGACCGGTCGAGTGCACCTCGCATACGGTGAGGTTCTTCGTCGCCAGGGCCGGTCTCGTGATGCTCGACATCAGTTGGACACCGCGCGAGAGTTGTTCACCGACATCGGCGCTCGTTCATGGGGGGACCGTGCGAACACCGAGCTGCGTGCCACGGGGATGAGTCGGGCGCAGTCCGGGTCGAAACTCACCCCGCAGGAACTCGAGGTCGCGAGACTTGCGGCGTCGGGTCTGTCGAACCCGCAGATCGCCGAGCGGTTGTTCCTGTCGCCACGCACCGTCTCGTCGCATCTGTACCGGGTGTTCCCCAAACTCGGGATCACCTCGCGGGCAGCGCTTCGCGATGCGCTCGACGCCGCGGCGGATACCGACCGAGAATGATGTAACCGTCTGCCGCACAGGGTGTTGTCTACCGGCCCCTTGTGGATGGGGATCCGTGTTTGTCGGTGGGGTGATCTAGATTGGTTGGTAACAGATCCGGCCATCCAGGTTGGGCTGTAGACGTTGTGGGGGCAGCGTGGGCATGTGGACCGATCTTCCGGGCGGGTTCCTCGCCGGGGTCGATCCTGCCCACCCCGAATCATCCTCTACCGCAACCCACATGGAACGGCTGCGGGCGATCCGCCACGGCGAAGCGTATCTGGCGTGGTGCCGGTATGAATCGATCGTCACCGTCTACGACCAACTCGTCATCCACACCAGTGGCGGGTTCTTCATCGACCGCTACACCGAGATGGTCACCCGGGTGTGCCGCGAAGCCGCCATCACCCGCTACCAAGCCGATCAGTGGGTCGGTGAAGCCCTTGCCCTGCGCGACCGGTTACCGAAAGTGCTG
>NZ_JSYC01000056.1:0-34029 GCF_054823965.1 Gordonia sp. GN26
AGAGCCTCCGACAAACCCGGGGCGTTTCACACCGACGATCTGCGCGTCGTCCACCGCTGGTTGTGCACGCTTTCCGCTTTGGCGCCGAGATCCGCTGAGGCGCAACCGGAATTCCGGGAATTGAGTCGAAAGATCAGCCAGGCGCTCAACGGTGAGGTCAGTGAGATCAACGGCGGGTTCGACGAGGACTACGTCTACGGCAGCTACCTCGGCCGTCGCCTCTGAGGGTTGAGGCGTGCCTGTCGTGGGTATGACCCGGATATGGCTGAGCGTGGCAAGGACATCCCGGACAGCACCGCAGAGGCGGTCGGCAAGGTGGGGGAGGCGCTCGAGTACGTCGAGCGCGCCCGCGGCCATCTCTACAGTTTCCACCAACTCATCGGGCATGCAGACCTGTTGCTCGGGGAGGCCGTGGACGCACTGCGCGAGGACGGGCACACCGACATCGCGGATGCGCTCGCGACCGAGATGGTCGGACGCAATGTCATCAACGGCCGCTGGACGTTCCAGGTCGTCGAGGAGTTCGACTCCACCTACTGGCAACCACTGCGCGAGCACGCCGATCGGGCGCGGAACGAGCTGACCGCCGGGATCGCACACCTCCACGAGGCGCGGATGAAAGAGGATCGACGGACGCACGGTCACCCCGACCACACCAAGGAGCCCGAGGGCAGGGAGCCCGGATCAGGCGGACATCCGCTGTAGCAGTACAGCTTTGGCGGCCGGCCAGTCGTCGTCGGTCATCGCGTAGAGCGCGGTGGTACGCCAGCCGTCACCGAACCGCCGGTGTTTGCGGAGCAACCCCTCGAATCGGGCGCCGAGCTTCTCGATCGCGGCGCGCGACCGCGCATTCTGCTCGTGGGTGTGCCAGGTGACCCGTACCGCGCCGCACTCCTCGAACGCGTGCCGCAGCAGCAGGTACTTCGCGGTCGGGTTGACCGTCGTCCCCTGAACGCGTTCGGCATAGAAGGTGTACCCGATGCAGGTACTCCGGTGGGTGTGGTCGATCTCGTAGAAGCTCGTCGACCCGACGACCTGACCGTCGTCGTTGTCGACCACTGCGAACGCCACGCGCACACCGGGGTCGGCGTTGGCTGCGTCGATGTAACGGTGGGCGGTGGTCAGGTCGACAGGGACGCCGGGAGACCAGCGGAACCGGTCCGGGTCATCCCCGACCACGCGGGCGAGCGCCGGAGCGTCGTCGACGGTCAACGGCCGAAGGGTGACCCGCTCTCCGACGAGTGGGCCCGTGCCCAACCAGGAACTCATGTCAGGCCCGGTCCGTGGCCGGTACCGGCCGGGTCGCAGGGCCCTGAGGGCGATCACCCGGTCCCGGGGCGCGGATCGTCCTCGACGCGAGCGGTTCCCGCAGCGGTGTGCGGGCGAGCGTGCCGATCAGGTAGACGAGCAGCACCGCGTGCACCCACACCGAGCCGGCGACACCGGTGAGCACCCACCAGGGCAGGGGATCGCCGGCGTCGCGGATGGGGAACAGGCGGAAGATCGTCAGGTCGAGGGCGATGTCGGTGAGCAGGTAGACGGCGATCACCTGCCAGCGGACCCGCATGAGCACGAAGAACGGGAGGATCCAGAGCGTGTACTGCGGTGAGTGGACCTTGTGGAACAGCATGAAACCGGCCAGCATCGCCCCGCTCACACCGATCCAGGGGAAGACGCCGATCCGCTCGTAGCGACGCCACCCCAGGTACATGGCCACGGCGAAGCTGACGAGGATCAGCAACGGCGACGCCACCCCGACGACCGAGTGGTAGGTGTCCGTCGTCCCGGTGACATAGCGCAGACCCCAGTACCAGATGGAGTTGGTGTCGACATCGGCGCGGCGCCGCCCCTGGAACGTCAGTGCCGCTTTCCAGCCGTCGAATCCGAGGACCATGAACGGCAACTGGATAGCGACGACGGTGACCACCGCGGCGCCGGCCACCCATGCGGCACCCACCCAGTCGAGGCCGCGACGCCCGGCGCGGCGCAGTCCACCGGCGCCCCCGGTCAGGACGTAGACGGCCAACGGCAGCACGAAGATTCCGGGATAGAGCTTGAGGCAGAACCCGATTGCGAGCAGCACGGCCGCCACCACGGCACAGGTGCGCAGCGGGAGTCGTCGTCGGCCCGTGCCGGGATCGATCGAGCCGCCCCACGTCATCACCGCGATCGCGGTGACCGCGGTCGCGACCACCGGCAACTCCCAGTTGTGGAAGGAGTACAGAACCAGCGGGGGAGTGGCCGCCCACAGCAGCGCCCACCAGCGGACCATCAGCGCCAGCATCACCGTGCTCGCGAATCCGAACGGTGCCAGCAGCAGTGCGGACTGGGTGAAGAAGGCAGTGTCGGTGTCGGCGCCGATGGCCCCGATGTACATGAACAGACCGGACAACACCGGGTACTCGACGACGCCGCCGAACAACGTGCCGTCCCCGGTGATCCCGCCGTGGATGTAGGGGAACACGTGGTTGTTGATGTCGCGGCCGAGCCACAGGTACATCAGGTCCGAGTAGCAGGGGATGAGACCGCCGGGATCGCCGGAGGGCCAGTTGGCACTGCGACCGTCGGCGTCGAACGGCGCCCCGCCGCAGCGGGCCTTCGCCTGAAAACTCCAGAACATCGTCGCCGCGGTGGCCAGCAGCGACACCAGCACGATGACCGCGGTCTCACCGCGGCCGGACAGCCACGGGAGCCGCGGAGGCGTACTGGTCCGCGGCTCCGACATGGCCAACAGAGTAGGTCGTCGCGTTCGATCCCTGCTCCGCGAGGTGCGACGTGCGAGGAGCTCGAGCGACGAGCCACGAAGTGCGCGGTCGTCACCAGCCGCTGAGCCGGTGCTCACGACCTCGGATTTCCGGGAAAACATCCTGGTCATGTATCTTGGACCGGTTGCCGACGCAGGCGACCCTCCTGCCACGGACAGTCCGTGGCCGACCTAGCCCATAGGAGGTGATGTGGTCTTATGCGTCACTACGAATTGATGGTCATCCTCGATCCGAATCTGGACGAGCGCACCGTCGCACCCTCACTCGATACTTTCCTCAATGTTGTCCGCAAGGATGGCGGTTCGGTGGATGGTGTCGACATCTGGGGCAAGCGCCGTCTTGCTTACGAGATCCTCAAGCACAATGAGGGCATCTACGCCGTCATCGATCTCAATGCCGAGCCCGCCACGGTTACCGAGCTCGACCGTCAGCTGAAGCTGAACGAGTCGGTTCTGCGCACCAAGGTCCTGCGGAAGTAATCCACAGGGTTTCTTGAACGTCTGAAGACGTCGGTACCGGGTTCTAGGGTTGACCCAGAAAATCCCGGTGCATGTCGATCAGCGAGTGCCCACCTACGACCCAAGGGGA
Source organism: Gordonia sp. GN26 (assembly GCF_054823965.1). Lineage (NCBI taxonomy): Bacteria > Bacillati > Actinomycetota > Actinomycetes > Mycobacteriales > Gordoniaceae > Gordonia > Gordonia sp. GN26. The sequence goes on from NZ_JSYC01000056.1 coordinate 3,354, forward strand.
AACACACATGGCAGGCGACACGGTCATCACCGTCATCGGCAATCTCACCGCCGACCCGGAACTGCGGTTCACGCCGTCCGGCGCAGCGGTTGCCAACTTCACGGTGGCTTCCACCCCGCGCACGTTCGACCGTCAGACCAATGAGTGGAAGGACGGCGAAGCGCTGTTCCTCCGCTGCAACATCTGGCGCGACGCCGCGGAGAACGTGACCGAAAGCCTGACCAAGGGTTCCCGGGTGATCGTGCAGGGACGGCTCAAGCAGCGGTCCTACGAAACCAAAGAAGGCGAACGACGCACGGTCGTGGAACTCGAGGTCGACGAGATCGGCCCCTCGCTGCGTTATGCCACCGCCAAGGTCAACCGCGCCTCGCGCGGCGGCGGTGGTGGCGGCGGTGGATTCGGATCCGGTGGCGGCGGCGGTAGCCGCGGCGGCGGATCGAACCAGCAGGTCGCCGACGATCCCTGGGGCAGCGCGCCTGCCAGCAGCGGCGGATCGTTCGGTGGCGGGGACGACGAACCACCTTTCTGATATCTCCCGGGACATCACGCTTCGTGCGTGAACAGTCCTGGACAGCCTCGGGCACGGCAGTGACCGAACCCGAAGAAGCATTGACTGGAGCAATACACACATGGCAAAGGCAAAGGCCAGCCGGAAGCCTCGCGTCGAAAAGGTCACCAAGACCAAGGCGTGCAGCTTCTGCAAGGACAAGAAGGCCGTCATCGACTACAAGGACACCGCGCTTCTGCGTCGTTTCCTGTCCGACCGCGGCAAGATCCGCTCGCGTCGCGTGACCGGTAACTGCGTGCAGCACCAGCGCGACGTCGCTGTGGCCGTCAAGAACTCGCGTGAGGTGGCCCTGCTGCCCTTCACCTCGACCAGCCGATAAGCGGAAAGGATCAGTTGACATGAAGCTCATCCTCACCGCCGCCGTGGAGAACCTCGGCGAAGCCGGCGACATCGTCGTGGTCAAGGACGGCTACGGCCGCAACTACCTGCTGCCCCGCGGCCTGGCCATCAAGGCCACCCGCGGCGCCGAGAAGCAGGTCGAGGGCATCCGCCGTGCGCAGGAGGCCCGCGAGGTTCGCGGTCTCGAGCACGCCAACGAGCTGAAGCAGGCCCTCGAGGGCCTCGACGCAGTCTCGCTGGACGTCAAGACCCACGACTCGGGCAAGCTGTTCGGTTCGGTCACCGCGGCAGACGTCGCCGGTGCCATCAAGACCGCCGGCGGACCCGTCGTGGACAAGCGCAACGTCGTGCTGCCCAAGGGTCACATCAAGGCCACCGGTAGCTACCCGGTCACCGTCACCCTGCACCCGCAGGTCTCGGCAACCGTGCAGCTCGCCGTCGTCGCCGCAGGCTGACCCCAGCGTCGAACACACAAAGGCCGGGTGGAAGAGATTCCACCCGGCCTTTGTCGTGTCTGACCTGCGGCCGAGGAGCGCTGCCCATCCTCCGCCGGCCGAGGAGCGCTGACCATCCTCCGCCGGCCGAGTAGCGCTGACCATCCCTCCGCCGGCCGAGTAGCAACGACCGAGCGCAGCGAGGACGCTGCGTATCGAGGTCTCCTACTTCGGCGCAGGTGGGTTGGCGGGCAACTGATTCCAGTACTGCAGCCGCGGCGGTAGGTAACGGGGCGCCGGATTGGCGCTGTGGGCGACGGCGTTGTTGCCCGGTCCGAGGGTGTCCCAGGACGGGAAGAAGAACTTGTGCCACGCGGGGGTGAAGATCAACGCCCGCTCGCCGGTGCGGCAGGCGACGACGTCGCGCCGCGGCACGGTGCAGGTGACCCCGGCGATGGTGACCCGTTTGCCGACGCCCAGTACCGGTGGCCGGAACCCGGTCTTCGAACCGAAGCGGTACGTCTGGTCTCGGTTGACCCACCACGGGCCCTGCTGGTCCGCCGTGATGGCGGCGCCGGTCGCGGTGGGCGGGGCGGTCGCGGGCCGGCCCTGACAACCCACGTAGCGGTAGGCCTGCCCGATCTGGCACATCCAGCGTCCGGTGGTGAAGAACGAGCGTCCGTTGTCCCCGTAGGCGATCGAGCGGAAGGTCGTCGGATCGACAGGCTGGTACCGCGACAGGTCGAATTCGACGGGCATCGTGGGACCGGGCGCGGCGTTCGCCGCAGGCGCTCCCAATGCGATCCCGGTCGCGACCGTCAGCGCGGCCACCGCACCGACCGTTCGACGGATGACCCCGGTTCCCAACCCCAACCTCGACACGATCGACATTGCATCACATGGATTCGGGTCGCGGTCGGCTATCCGGCGAGAAGGCGCGCAGCTGAGCACCTGCGTGACCGGCTGTTACGCAGATCACTCGGTAAATTCACCGAATTGTTCGCCACTCGTACTTGAACGGTCGTCGCAACACGCCCAAGTGACGACGCGCCGAAGAGTGGCGAAGGAATTTCAGTTTCTTGATTGTGGAAATCAATGCGCGCGCTGACCTGGTCAAACACAGTTGTTCACACCCGAATTCCTCAGGTTGTCCACAACGGGTGCACAATCGCTCCCCCGCTCATTCACACGTCGTCCACAAGTCCTCCCCAGATTCATCAACAGCCCGGTTTGAGTCGTCGTGTCGGAGGTCTTAGTGTCACGGCTCAGGTCTCAGTCCTGTTTTCGCGCGCCCGCCGGCAGTCGTTGTCGGAGCGTCCCGATAGGAAAGAGACGGACAGAGCAAGAGACAGAGCAGTACGTCGACACCGGAGACTCGCGAGGTGGCCTGCCGGGGCCGACACCACAGAGGTCGTAACCACTCGTCAGGGCGAGTGGTGCGAGCGTATGCGAGAGGTTAGACACACGTGGCTGTTGTGGATGACCGCGGGCACGGTCCTGCCGCCGGCGATCGGGAAGAACGAGGTCGAGGTCGAGGCGGGGACGACGCCCCACCTACCGAGGACTTCGGTAGGCAACCCCCGCAGGATCTCGCTGCCGAGCAATCCGTGCTCGGCGGCATGTTGCTGTCCAAGGACGCTGTCGCCGACGTCGTCGAGAAGATCCGTACGGCCGATTTCTATCGGCCCGCGCACCAGGCGGTGTTCGAGGCGATCCTGAGCCTCTACAGCAAGGGCGAACCCGCGGACGCGGTCACCGTCGCCGCCGAACTCGAGCGATCGGGCGAACTGAAGCGCATCGGTGGCGCGCCGTATCTGCACACCCTGATCTCGACAGTGCCCACGGCCGCCAACGCCGGCTACTACGCCGAGATCGTGGCCGAGAAAGCCATCCTGCGCCGTCTGGTAACCGCCGGTACCCGCATCGTGCAGTACGGCTACGCGGGCAACGACGGCCAGGATGTGGCCGAGGTCGTCGACCGCGCCCAGGCCGAGGTCTACGAGGTCACCGAACGCCGTCAGGCCGAGGACTACCTCCCGCTCGAAGAGCTGCTTCAGCCGACGATGGACGAGATCGACTCCATCGCCTCGCGCGGCGGCATCTCGCTGGGTGTGCCGACCGGCTTCGCCGACTTCGACAAGCTGACCAACGGTCTCCACCCGGGCCAGATGATCATCGTGGCCGCACGACCCGGCGTCGGCAAGGCGCTCGCCCTCGATACCCCGCTGCCCACGCCTTCGGGCTGGACGACGATGGGCAAGGTCGGGGTGGGCGACGAGCTCCTCGACGCCCACGGCCGGCCCACCAAGGTGGTCGCCGCGACCGACGTGATGACCGAGCGTCCCTGCTACGAGGTCGAGTTCAACGACGGCGCCGTGCTGGTCGCCGACGAGCAGCACCAGTGGGCGGCCGAGATCGACGGCGAGCGTCAGGTCGTCACGACGGCAGGCCTGCGCGCCCATGTGGGGTGTGCGGTCATCCGTAACAGCGCGCCACTCGAGTTGCCGCGCAAGCGTTTCGCCTACGGCCCGTACACCGTCGCGGCGCTGGCGGGGATGGCGTTCGACAATCCCGAGATCAGCATGCGCATCGACGCCGAAGGGCCCGTCGACGTGATGACGCTGATGGCCGACCTCGGCGGACGGATCCCCTACGAGTACCTGCGCGGCTCGATCGCTCAGCGCCGGGCGCTGCTGGCCGGACTGCTCGACGCCCGCGCCACCGTCGACGACGACGGCTGGATCACCGTGCCCGCCGCGACCCGGCACATGACCGCGGTCGTCGCCGACCTGGTCGCCGGTCTCGGCTTCAACTACAAGCGCTCGGCGACCGGTTGGCTGCGCGTCGACGCCGACGAGGACGTGTTCACCGTCCACCACAAGGCAATCCGGCACAAGGAACTCCGACGCAAGGCCGGCGTCCGCCGCGTCGTCGCGGTTCGCCCGGTGGACTCGGTGCCGGTGCGCTGCGTCGAGGTCGACAACGACGAGCACCTCTACCTCGCCGGTGAGGCGATGGTCCCCACCCACAACTCGACGCTGGCCATGGACTTCCTGCGCTCGGCGGCGATCGGACACGGCCTCACCGCGGCCATGTTCTCGCTGGAGATGAGCAAGACCGAGATCGTCATGCGACTGCTCTCGGCCGAGGCCAAGGTCAAGCTCGCCGACATGCGTGCCGGCACCATGAGCGACGACGACTGGACGCGGCTGGCCCGTCGGATGGGTGAGATCTCGGATGCGCCGTTCTTCATCGACGACTCGCCGAACCTCACGATGATGGAGATCCGCGCCAAGGCACGTCGTCTCAAGCAGCGCCACGACCTGAAAGTCGTTGCGGTGGACTACATGCAGCTGATGACGTCGGGCAAGAAGGTCGAGTCCCGACAGCAAGAGGTCTCGGAGTTCTCGCGTCAGCTGAAGCTGCTGGCGAAGGAGCTCGAGGTCCCGGTGATCGCGATCAGCCAGCTGAACCGTGGTCCCGAGCAACGAACCGACAAGAAGCCGCAGGTGTCCGACCTTCGAGAGTCCGGTTCGCTGGAGCAGGACGCCGACATGGTCATCCTGCTGCATCGCCCCGACTCGATCGAACGCGACGACCCGCGTGCCGGCGAGGCCGACATCATCGTCGGCAAGCACCGTAACGGCCCCACCGCCACCATCACCGTCGCCCACCAGCTGCACCTCAGCCGGTTCGTCGACATGGCGAGGGGCTAGTCGCGGGGCAGAGTCCCGCGTCCGCCGAAATCCGCCCCCGGAACCCACCCTCCAGCGGACCGCCGGCGACACAGTGTCGTCGGCGTCGCTACCGAGGGCGCATACCGGGGGCGCTTTTCGTCGGCGAGGCCGGAGACTGTTCGGCGAACCCCCCGTGCGGTGGGTCGCCGGTCAAACCGTTTGCGCCCACCCCGACAATGGTGAGGTGACCGAACGAATCCTGTGCGCGTGAACGTCGGCGACCGATGACCGCACCCGCGCGTTCGACCCAGGCCATGGTCATCTGGCTGGTCGCTCTCACGGTCTACTTCGTCGCGGTTCTCCAGCGGTCGTCGCTGGCGGTGGCCGGCTTGTTGGCGGCCGAGCGTTTCGACATCACCGCGTCGCAACTGTCGACCTTCGTGGTGCTGCAGATCCTGGTCTATACCCTGATGCAGGTTCCGGTTGGACTCCTGGTCGACCGGTTCGGGCCGCGGCGGGTGATGCTCACCGGGACGCTGATCCTCACCCTCGCGCAGTTCAGCTTCGCGTTCGCCGACAGCTACCCGTGGGCGCTGTCGTCGCGGTTCTTCGTCGGGATCGGCGACGCGATGACGTTCGTGTGCGTTCTGCGGTTGGTCACCAGTTGGTTCCCGACGAGGCGAATCCCGTTGATGACCCAGCTCACCGGGGTGCTCGGCCAGTTGGGTGCGGTGGCGGCGGCGATCCCCATGACGTGGGCGCTGTCGACCCTGGGCTGGACCCACGCCTACCTCGCCACCGCAGCGATGGGGGCAGCGCTCCTGTTGACGACGCTGGTGGTGGTGCGCGATTCGCCGGTGGCGCGCTCGGTGTCTGGCCCCATCCTCGGGTGGACGGGTATCCGGCAGAGTCTGGGTGAATCGTGGGAACACCCCGGGACCCGCCTGGGTTTCTGGATGCATTTCTCCACACCGTTCAGCGCCAATGTCCTCGGCCTGCTGTGGGGTTACCCGTTCTTCGTGGAGAGCCAGGGCCTGAGCGCCGGCGCCGCGGGTCTTCTGTTGACGATCATGGTGCTCGCGATCATGGCATTCGGTCCGGCGTTCGCGTGGCTGATCACCCGATCACCGTGGCACCGTTCGACGTTGGTCCTGGGGGTGATCGCGAGCATCGCAACTGCCTGGGCAGCGGTACTGGCGTGGCCCGGCGCGGCGCCGTTCTGGCTGCTCGTCGTCCTGGTGATCATCTGCGGGATGGGTGGTCCCGCGTCGATGGTCGGCTTCGACCTCGGCCGCACCTCCAACCCCGCCTCCCGCACCAACACCGCCACCGGGCTCATCAATCAGGCCGGTTTCCTGGCGACCCTCGTCACCGCGGGACTGATCGGCCTGATCCTCGACTGGCGAACCCCGGACGGCGTCGACGGTTACCCGGCCGAGGCGTTCACCTGGGCGATGGCCGCACAGTTCCTGCTCTGGGGACTGGGCGCGATACAGATCTGGCGATACCGCCGAAAAGACCGTGCACGGTTGCTGCGCGACGACCCGGAGCAATGGTCGCGCCAGTCCGGGCGCTCGATTCCCGAGCGGCCCTGACACCCATCGGGCCGAGCCCGGGGTCACGGCGGAGACAGAGTGCCCCCGGAACCGGACTCACCCGAAAGTAGGGGGTCCTCTCGGTCCTTTCACCGATGTGGCGGTACTGTTCCCCGTCTTAGCGTCGCCACATGACTGTGATCGATACGGCCCACGATCCGGAGGCCGCCCTCACCAGAGACCGTTCGACCCCCGCCCATTGGGGTCCCGCGAAGAAGGTGGCCTTCCGGTTTACCTTCACCTACACGGCGCTGTTCTGCCTCACCTTCGCGCAGATGACGTTTGTCTTCTTCGGCGCACTCGGAAACCTGTTGTCGGACAACGCGATAGTGTGGCAGATGGGAGCGCTGGCGCCGGTGGTGGAGTGGCTGGGCCGCAACCTCTTCGGGGTCGAGGCGGTGCTCGATCTGAACTCGGGAAGCGGTGACCAGACCGCGATCTGGGTCTACCTGTTCCTGATCGCCGTTGTCGCGGTGGTGGCCACGGCCCTGTGGTCGATTCTCGACCGGCGGCGGTCCGACTACGCCCGTCTCTGGTCGTGGACGACGCTCTTCCTTCGACTCGCGCTCGGCGGACAGATGCTGTTCTACGGGTTCGCGAAGGTCATCCCGTCGCAGATGGGGCCGCCGCCCCTCGCCGCGTTGCTCGAACCCTTCGGGGACTTCAGCCCGGCATCGGTGCTGTGGCTCCAGGTCGGGAGTTCGCCGATCTACGAGGTGCTGCTCGGCAGCGTCGAGGTGATCGGCGGCCTGCTGCTCTTCTGGACCCGCACGGCGACGCTCGGCGCGATCGTCAGCTTCGTGGCGATGGTCCAGGTGTTCATCCTGAACATGACCTTCGACGTCCCGGTCAAGATCCTGTCGTTCCATCTGGTCGTCTTCTCGCTCATCCTGCTGGCGCCGCAGATGCGAAACCTTCTGGATCTGTTCGTGTTCGGGCGATCAGCGCACCCTGTCGACCCGCCCGCGCTGTTCACGCGGGACAAACTCAACCGGTGGGTGGCGGGAATCCAGGCGGTTCTGGGCATATGGGTGGCGATCGGTGCGGCCCAGACCAGTTGGGCCGGTTACCAGGAGTACGGCGCCGGAGCCCCGAAGCCGGAGCTGTACGGAATCTGGTCGGTCCAGGACTTCCGGGTCGACGACCAGCTAGTGCCGCCGCTGACCACTGACGAGAAGCGTTGGCAGCGTGTGGTCTTCGACATCGGTGGTGCAACGACACTCCAGATGATGAACGGCGCACTGGTTCCGGTGTCGGCCGAGATCGCCGACGGCACACTGCAGATGCAACAACCGCACGCATCCCTGGCCGTCGACCGTCCCGACCACGACACCCTGGTGCTGTCCGGCGACCTCGACGGGAGTCCGACGACGATCGTCGCCCAACGGCTTGACCACGACGCGATGACATTGCGGAGCAGGGGATTCAACTGGGTGCAGGACGAGCCGTACTTCCGGTGAGCCCGGTGTCCCGGTCGTCGGCATCGAGTCATGCGCTCGGCTTTTCCCTGAGGACCCGCACCGGAAATCTCGGGGTGGGTTGGGCGACTTCCCTGATGTGTCGGATCACACCGCGGGCCTAGCGTCGCACTATGACTGCGATCGACACCACCATCCGAGAGTCGGTCTCTTCCCCGACCTCGGCGACGACACCTCCCGGTACATCGCCGGAATGGAGCGCCGCGAGAAAGCTGGCCTTCCGTTTCGTCTTCGTCTACACCGCGCTGTTCTGTCTGGCCCTCTCCCAGATCAGCTTCGTGTTCTTCGGGGTACTCACCGGGTTCCTGCCCGAGCGCTTGGCGCTCTGGCAGCTGGGGCTGCTCGCCCCGGTACTGGAGGCGCTGGGGCGGAACGTTTTCGGCGTCGACGCGGTGCTCACGAACTCCGGCAGCGGTGACCAGGCGGCGTTCTGGATTCTCTGGTTGCTGATCGCGGTGGTGGCAGTGGTCGCGACCATCATCTGGTCGGTCGTCGACCGGAGACGCCGCGACTACTCGCGCCTGTGGGCGTGGACCATGCTCGTCATCAGGTTCGCGCTCGGTGGCCAGATGCTCGACTACGGCTTCGCCAAGTTGATCCCGACGCAGATGCCCCAACCACCGCTCGCGACGCTCCTCGAACCCTACGGCGACTTCAGCCCGGCGTCGGTGCTGTGGATGCAGGTGGGGAGTTCCCCGGTCTACGAGATGCTGCTCGGCAGCGTCGAGGTTCTCGGCGGCCTCCTGCTGTTCTGGTCCCGCACCGCGATCCTCGGGGCGCTGGTCAGTTTCGTTGCGATGGTCCAGGTGTTCATCCTCAACATGACCTTCGACGTCCCGGTGAAGATCCTGTCGTTTCACCTGGTCCTGTTCTCGCTCATCCTGTTGGCCCCGTATGCCCGGAACATGGTGGAGCTGTTCGTCTTCGGCCGTTCCGCCACACCCTTCACCGTCCCTGCGTTGTTCACCCGCGACCACCTCAACAGGTGGGCGGCGGTCGCCCAGGTGGTTGTGGGGATCTGGGTGGCGATCGGAGCAGCGACGTCCAGCTGGTCGGACTACCGAGAACACGGTGGCGGCGCACCGAAGCCGGAGTTGTACGGCATCTGGTCGGTGCAGGACTTCCGCGTCGATGGCCGGGCGCTACCTCCGCTGACCACCGACGACCAGCGCTGGCAACGGATTGTCCTCGACTCCGGCGGGGCGACGACACTGCAGATGATGGACGGCGCTCTCGTCCCCGTATCGACAGAGGTCGACGGATCATCGCTTCTGGTCGAGGAGCCGCCCGCGGTGCTCGACATAGGCCGCCCCGATTACGGCACCCTCGTGCTATCCGGCGACCTCGACGGGACTCCGACGGTGATCGTGGCCCACCGGATGGACCACGACGCCATGACGTTGCGGAGCCGGGGATTCAACTGGGTGCAGGACGAACCGTACTTCCGGTGAGGTGCCGACTCAGAGCAGCAGCAGCCACACGAACCGCAGGACGAGCGCGCTGATCCCGAAGATCGCGACGCCGAGTAGCCATCGCCGGGCGCCGCGGTCGGCGCCGACCGGGTCGCGGCCTCGGCGGAGGTAGGTGAACGCCGCCATGACCGCGCACGCCGACGCGATCACGCCGGTCGTGAGAACGAGTACCAGCATGAACGTCGTCACGGTTGTACCCCGTTGTCGCCGAACTGGTCCGACCCCCAGACGTCACTTCGACGACGAGACCGCGATCGAAGTCGCATCCTCGATGCCGGTGGTCGCCTCACACCACCCGCTTCAGTTCGCCGGGCGTCACGTCGTCGTCCGCGGCCAGCGCGAGGACCTCGCCGAATCCGGCGACCAGGCACTCGGCGAACAACTCCTGGTCGGTGACCGCCGCGCCGTCGGAATTGATCCCGAGACAGGCTGTTCCGTTGTGAGTGATCATCGTGGCCATCATGGCGCAACCGGGCAGCGGGCCGAACGGGAACATGCGCTCGACCTTGGCGCCGGCGACGTAGGTCTCCCAAGGGATTCCGGGGACGTTGCTGGCCTGGAGGTCGTTCTGGCTCGTCGTGCCGCTGAACCGCATCAGGACCGTGCCGGGCAGCCAGGCCATCACCGAGCCGAGGGTGTTGAAGATGTCGACCGCCGGTTCGTGGCGGGCCTGGCGGACCTGCTCCCGGATGGTGAGCACGCGTTCGAAGGGGTCGGCGATACCGACCGGCCCGGCCAGGCGACCCACCGCGATGCGGTTACCACCTGCAGGATCCTCGGGACGGCGCACCGAGATCGGGATGGCCACCGGCATCGTCTCGATGGGCGTGCCCATCTTCTCGTGGTACAGGCGGAATCCGCCGATCAACCCGGCGAGGTAGACGTCGTTGATCGAGGATCGGGCCGCGGTCGCCGCGGCCTTCATATCGGCGAACGGCACCTCGAAGGCGCTGAACCGCCACGACAGACTGCGGTGGGCCAGCAACGGAGAACCAGGAGGGCTGACGAGGCCCGCCACCCGCGGGACCGAACGGCCGTAGCGCAGAGCGGTACTCAGCGCCTGGCGCGGATTCGTCAGCGCACGGATGCCACGGAACGTGGTGTCCAGGCGGTGCGGTACCCGGCGGACCTCTTCGGTGATCTGTCGCTGGATCAGGTCGATCGGCGTGATGTTCACCGGGTCGGGGCTCGGCGGTTGCGGTTTGCTCGGATTGTGCTCCCGCGTCGGCGAATGCAGCTGCGCCAGGCCGAGGATCGCACCGAGTCCGTCGGTGAGGGCGTGATGCGCCTTGAGAAAGTAGGCGGCCTTGCCGTCGGGCAACCCTTCGATCAGGTAGCCCTCCCACGGCGGGCGTGCGGAGTCGAGCGCGGTCATCGCCAGCTGCTCGCACGTGGTGAGCAGTTCCCGCATGCTGCCGTCGCCGCCCAGGCTGATCCGGCGCAGGTGGTAGTGCAGATCGAAGTCGGGATCGACTGCCCAGCTGGGGGTTCCGGTGCCGAAGGGGGAGTCGACCACCCGCTGACGGAAGCGCGGTGCCATCCGGCTCGCCCACTCGTGGGCGGCCACCAGCCGGTCCCAGTCGGGATCGCAGTCGTAGATCTCCAGCATGCAGATCGTGCCGCGCATACGACGATCCGTGTCGCCGCGCCACATGATGGTGTCCACGGCGCTCATGTGGGGGTCGCTCGCCCAGTCCAGGGGGCGGTCGGCGCCTTCGGTGAGATCAGCGTCGTCGGCCATCGTCAGTCCTCCTCGTGAGACGGTGTGCGCAGCGAGTCCACGGAGTCGTCGACGAACGACTCCAGCGGCCAGTCGGCGAGCGCCGTGACATACATCTGGCGAACCTCCTCGGCGCGGGCGCCGATCTCGTCGGCCGTCCAGTCGCTGGTGTCGATGGGCGGCAGAACCATCACCTCGACCGTACCGGGCCGGATGAGTTGCGCACCGCGCCACATCAATTCACCGGTGTTGCGTAACACGACGGGAACGATCGGGACGCCGGCCTGCATGGCGATGTGGAACGGGCCCTTCTTGAACGGCCCGATCCGGGGCGTCGGGGATCGGGTCCCCTCCGGCGAGACGACCAGCGACAGGCCGTCCTCGCGAAGCGCTTTGACCGCCGGTGCCAGCTGTTCGATCGCCTTGCCCCGGTCGGCCCGATCGATGAAGACGAGTCCCGCCTGCCGCAGGATCTCACCGAGCACCGGGACGCGCTGCACCTCCTTCTTGGCGACGCCGGTCGCGTCGGTGCGAACCAGATTGATCATGACCGGCAGGTCGAGCTTCGACTGATGGTTGAACAGGAAGACGCAGGGTCGATCGGAGAACAGGTACTCGCCGCCCTCGAGGACCTGGACGTGGACACCGGCGAGGGACAAGCCGATGTCGTTCCCGGTGGGAAGTGCCTCGACGAGCGCGTGCGGATCGCGACGGATCAGGCCCGCGGCCGCACCGACGGCGGCGGAGGCGACGAACGAGCTGTAGAACGCGCCGGTCCGGGCCAGCGACCCGAGCCGATTGTAGGTGGGGTTCTTCAGGTCGATGATCGGCCAGCCGCGGGACTCGGCCTCCGCCCGCAGGATTCGGCGCGGCGAGATCGCCGCCGGGTTGCCCACCGACTCCAGGTACGGGATGTCCTCGTTGCCGTCGCTGTAGGCGAACGACGCGTCGAGGTCGATGTCGTTTGCGCGAGCCAACTCCCGGACGGCGGCTGCCTTGCCGGGACCCCAGAGCGGGCGTCCCTTGATGTTCCCGGTGACCACCCCGTCGACGACCTCCACGTCGGTCGCGAGCGCGAAGTCCGCACCGATCTCGCGGGCGATGGGTTCGATCTGGAAGCGGGTCGCCGACGACGCGATCACGATGGTGTGTCCCATCTCGCGATGCGCGCGCAGGATCTGCCACATCTGGGGACGCAGCTTGGCCGCGGTCTCGTACTTGAACAGGTGCTCGCCGAAGGCGATGAGTTCGGCGTAGGTCTTGCCCGCGAAGGTCGGCCGCGTGGCCGCCAGGACCTCGGCGTAATCCTGTTCGGACATGACGCCGCGTAGTCCGATAACCAGGAAGTCGGCGAGCTCCCCGAATCCGAAGTCCATGCTGCGCAGTCGCGCCCGCATGATGGCGGCGGCGGAGAACCCCTCGATCAGCGTGCCGTCGTAGTCGAAGAGGGCGGCCACCTTCTTGCCCGTGGGCGCGGAACGGATGGCCCGCATGCGGTCGGTGAAGGCACTCACTGCTGCTCCTCGTCGTCGACGACAACAGGCTGCAGCTCCTCGATCGCGGCGATACGGGCGAGCCGATCGCGCATGAGTTCGACCTCGTCGAGCCAGTCCTGACGGGCGGCCCGGAGATCCACGATGTCCTCGCCGTGGATGAGGCCGCGGTTGTCGGCCAGGCGGTAGGCCCCGTCGTAGAGATCCTTCGACACCGAATCCTTGCTGCGCAGAACGGCTTGCAACGCCAGTTGACGTCCGAGTCCGAGGCAGTCGGCGATCAGGGCATCCTTCTCCTGGGCGGTGTTGCCCAGTTCCACCAGCTTGGTCGCGACCACGAGCTGGGCGTCGAAGAAGGTCTGGAGTGTGCGTCGCGCGAAGAGTGCTCCCGTGTGGCCGTGCAGCACTTCGTAGGTCCACTCCTGGGTGGGGGTGACCGCTCGCCAACCGGGGGCGAGGAGATCGAGTTCGATGCCGAGTCGATGCAGGTATTCGGTCTTGGGCGGGAAGAAGAACTCGAACTTCAGGAGATCGCGGATTCGTAGGGCCTCGCGCTGCGCAGCGGTCAGCAATTCCTCGTCCGGTGCCGGCGGAGAACCGACGTGGTTGCTCCGGATCGGGGTGCTGCCGGCTTTGACCTCACCCTCGGCCAGCGCCAGCAGACCCATCTCGACGATCGCGCGGTCGACGAAATGATGCAGCGCGCCGTTGCGGTAATACGCGGCGACGGCCCGGTTTTCCGGAACGACGGACCAGACCGGTTCCGAACCGCCCTCGTAACAGGTCACGACGCCGTTGCCGGCCAGCACCCGCAGCGTCCGGACGAGCCCGATGCCGCGGCACAGTGCGGGATCGGGTCCGGGGAGGCCACGGCGGTCGATGTAGTCGAGCAGGGGAGCGAGGACGGCCTCGATCTCGGGCAGTGTGTACGCCCGATCCTGTGCACCCAGTGCTGCGAAACCGACCAGTGAGGTCGCGGTGATCGGTGTGGCCGAATTGATCTCGTCCATCACCCGGAAGGCGACCTTCTCCAGACGCGCAGGTCCGTCGCCGGCCTCGTCCAGCGTCTGCTTCAGCGAGATCGGCGTGCCGAAACGAACTCTCGCCTCGCCGAGGTGGCTGCGCTGGGCCTTGGCATAGCGCAACAGCCAGCCGACCCCCTCGGGCTTCTTGACGCCGCCCGCGTCCTCTGCGGCGATCGCGCCGACCTCCTGCAGTTGGTCGTACACGATCGACGTGGGCACGATCGTCACATCGGCGTCGTCGAGCTGGCTCGCGGCATCGACGACATAGTTCAACAGTCCGAGCATCGGCTTGCGCAGCTTGCCCGTTCGGCTCCGGCCACCCTCGATGTACCACTCGAGATTGAACCGCTTCTCGATGATGTAGGCCAGGTAGGAACGCATCGCGAACTTGTAGACCGGGTCCGACCCGAACTTGCGGCGGATGAAGATCATCCCCGCGCGCCGGGCCACGGGCCCCACCGGCCAGAACGACAAATTGTTGCCACCCAGCACGAGGTTCGGTGGGAAGTCGTTGTTGCGCAGCACCGTTGCCAAGGCCAGCGGGTCGACGTAGGAGCGGTGCGAGGGGAGGAAGACCAGACCGGTCGACTTGTTCAGGGTCCGTAGGGAATTCAGGGTGTCGACGTCGACCGTGATGTTCCATGCGCGCTCGTGCAGCCGGTTGAATGTCGCCGAGAAGATGTCGTCCATCAGCCGGCTCTGGGTGGCGACGAACCCGGACAGCTTGTCGGTCGCCTCGGACACGACCGCATCCGTGGGCCGGCCGAGTTCGGCGGCGAGTTTGGCGGCGCCGCTCTGGAATCTGGCCGAACTGCTGATCTGTTCGGCCACCAGGCGCGGGACCTTGTACCGGTCGCCGGCGATCTGGCGTTCGGCACGTTCTGCGGAGACCGACGCCGCGATCCGGACGTACTGGTCGAAGGGCTCGCCCTCGGCCTGATCGCGTGCATGCCGTTCGCGGAGTTCGGCAATGGTGGCGGGTTCCCCGGCCACCACGCGAAGGGCGTCGGGGCGGCGCTTGCGGATGATCGGCTGCATGAGGCCGAGCGGGCGCCGGGGGTTCGACAGCACGAGGACGTCGCCGAGAGTCACCCGTCGCTCGCCCTGGCGGACCGCGGGGAGCCACACCGGACGCACCGGCACGAGAAGAGTGTTCGGCGACAGTTCGTCGAAGTCGACGTCGGCGCCCTGGCGGACCTCGGCGTCCGGGTACGCGGTTGCGGCCCAGTCCTTGACCGCATGCATCTCGCACGACGTACGCGCCTTGGTCAGGACCAGAACGGGATCGGACATCTGCATCACCCTCACGTCATCGTCGTCGACACCGCACCGGTGTGCTCCGAGCATCGGTGTCCCATGGCCGCTCCTCCGACGGAGACCGCCATGGTCCCATTGTGTCGTGGGTTACAACGGGCGGGGCGGGTTTCGGATGAGCGCGACACTCCCCGGCGCCGAAGATCCCCGCCCGGTTAGGCTGAGCAGGTTGCCTGGGGAGGAAGTATGGGGATGCGATTTCGTGCGTTGACGGCGCTGGGCGTCTCGGCGGCTCTGGTCACGACGCCCGCGGTGGCGGCGGACGCGGCCACGCCGACGGTGCGGTCGGGAATGGCGATCAGCATCGACGACACGGTCCTGACCTCGAACAGTTGCACCCTCGGTGCGGTCATCTCCGCCAAGAAGGCGCTGACCGCGGGACACTGCGGGGCCGTGGGCCGGGCCGTCCACGACCGCACGGGGAGGAAGATCGGGACGATCACCGCCAATCGCATCGGCCAACGGCTCGACATCGCGGTCGTCGGATTGGCTCCGCGGACCTCGGCCCGGATCGACACGGTGGACTGGGATGCGAAGTTCCACCGGGGACAGCTGGTCTGGAAGTCGGGTATCACCACGGGCTACGGAACCGGCAAGGTCACCGATCCGGCGGAGGTGCTGCGCACCTCGCACGGCTTCTCGCTCGCACCGCCGTTTCTGACGAGCCACGACTCGTATTCGGTTCAGACGAGCTTGCGTTCGGAGTCGGGCGACAGCGGCGCGGGTGTCCGGGACAGCCGGGGTCGTGTTGTCGGAATCCTGTCCTCGGCGACTCTCGAGGGTACGGGTGTCGTCCCGGTGTCCCGTCTCCCGCGCGCACTTCGGTAGCGAAAAAGGCTGTGCGGCAGCAGATTTTACCGCAGGTCCGGGAAACGACGAAGCGCCCCATCTGGCCGGAGCCGGATGAGGCGCTTCGTGAAGTCAGGTGTGCTTAGAGCGCGCTGACGTTGGTTGCCTGGGGGCCCTTCTGGCCCTGCTCCACGTCGAATTCGACGCGCTGGTTCTCTTCGAGGTTGCGGAAGCCGCTACCGGTGATCGAAGAGTAGTGGACGAAAACATCGGCGCCCTGATCGTCGGGTGCGATGAAGCCGAAGCCCTTTTCGCCGTTGAACCACTTGACGGTTCCCTGTGCCATACTGCTGTACTTCTTTCTTCAGTTCAGCAGCCACCAAAACTGATGACCGCCCGCCAAGTGTGGCACAGAAAACGCGTCCTGGGAAACGGTGAGTGACGAATTCGACCGTTTCGGCGTAGATGAGCAGGTCCGCAGGGGCGAAAAGAATTTCACGCGGCCCGCATCGGCGACTCTTTTCCTCGCCAGATGGCGAGCACAGCAGCCAGGCCGGCGATGCATGGCAACACCTGCAGCCACCCCACTGCGGGCGCGAGGCCCACCTCTCCGGACGTGTCCTTGATGAAGAGCAGGGTCACCGCGACGAGCAAAGCCGTCGCGAAGAGTCCGGCGGACAGCCGCCGTGCGTAGGTGCGTCCGCGGCGGACCGCGCGCGCACTGACGAGCCAGCCGACGAGACCCAGGCCGCCGATCACCCCGAGTACGACGAGATAGGCGGTCACCGCGGCGTCGAGGTCCGCGGCCGGGTAGTCGGGGTAGCCGTGAGCGATGTGGTCGCGCAGTACGTCGGTGGCGGCGAACGGCACGACGGTCGCGAGGACCGTGAGGGCGGCGCCCAGGTACAGGGCGATCACCGCCGGCCGGGTGTGTGTCAGGGATTGCATGGTCACTCCTCTCTGGCGGGCACCGGCGGGTGCGGTGTCCGCGTTTTCGGTGGGACGGGTGCGGCCCGGCAGTACGACGACGGCGATCAGCACGGCCACGAACAGGAGAGCGGCGGCGCCGGTGAAACCGACGGCGTAGCCGGCGTTGGTGGCGTCGAGGTCCGCGTCGTCGCCGGTCCGGCGGGCGGCGAGGGTTCCGAGTGCGGCGAGTCCGAGGGCCGCGCCGAGCTGTCGCGAGCTGTTGAGCAGGGCGGATGCGGTTCCGGCCTCGTCGGGCGCGACGTCCGCGGTAGCGGTGGACACCACCGGAGCGAGCGCCAGTCCGAAGCCGGTGCCGGTGGCGATCGACGGACCGAGGATGTCGGTGAGGAACGAGCCGCCGACCGAGACCAGGCCGAACCAGGCGAGGCCGAACGCCGTCAGGAGACCGCCGACGATCATCAGTGTGCGAGGCGCATAGCGATAGCCGAGGCGGATCGCCAGCACCGAGCCGAGGATCACGCCGAGGGCGAAGGGGAGGAACTCGACTCCCGCGAGAGCTGGGCCGGCCCCGAGTATCCGCTGGGCGTAAAGCGAGACGAAGTAGAAGGCCGACGCGATGGCCCCGCCGAGCAGGAGGTTGAACGCGCCGGCGCCGGCAACCCCGCGGTTGGCGAAGATCCCCAGCCGGAGCAGCGGCTCGCGGCGCGTGGTCCGTTCGACGACGAGGAATCCGGCCAGGAGGACGGCGGCCGCGACCAGCGTGACGACGGTGACCGGCGAACCCCAGCCGACGGCGTCGGCCCGGACGACGGCGAAGACCAGCGTCGTCATTCCAGCGGTGACGAGAACCGCGCCCAGCGCGTCGGGCTCGCCCCGATCGGTGTGGACCGCCCCGCGCGCGGGCACAGCTCGTACGGCGAGCGCCCAGGCGAGTGTCGCGATCGGGATGTTGACGAGCAGGACCCACCGCCACCCGGCGTACTCGGTGAGGAGGCCGCCGAGGACGACGCCGAAAGCGCCACCGGCCGCGTTGGTCGCACTCCAGATCCCGAATGCCTTCACCCGTGCGCGTCCGGTGGGGAAGGTCATCGCCAGCAAGGCCAGAGCGGCGGGGGCCATGGCTGCCGCGCCGACACCCTGCAGGGCGCGCGCCCCGACCAGCATCCCAGGGCTTGCGGCCAGGCCGCCGGCCAGCGATGCCAGACCGAAGATCACGAGTCCGGTCAGGAGCAGACGACGATGGCCGTACCGGTCGGCGAGCTTTCCGCCGAGCAGCAGCAGTCCGCCGAAGGTCAGCGCATAGGAATGGATCACCCAGGTGACGCCGACGCCGTCGAACCCGAGGGCATCGGATATCCGAGGCAGACCCACGTTCACAACGGACAGGTCGAGCGACACCAGGAACTGAGTCGTGGCCACGGCGGCGAGGACGAGTTGAGAGCGGGCTCGTGCAGGTGAATACTTTTCGAACATGTTCCGAAAGTAAGAGCCCGGGTCCGCGGCGTCAACCCTGATCTGTCGTGCGAGTCGCTCGGGGTTTCCACCCACACTGCAGAATGGACACCGTGACCCGATCGAACGCCCCCACCGGACGTGCCGCTGCCGGGAACGGCGGCCGCACCGG
The DNA here is from genome assembly GCF_054823965.1 of Gordonia sp. GN26. Lineage (NCBI taxonomy): Bacteria > Bacillati > Actinomycetota > Actinomycetes > Mycobacteriales > Gordoniaceae > Gordonia > Gordonia sp. GN26. The sequence goes on from NZ_JSYC01000056.1 coordinate 21,812, forward strand.
CCGGCCACCGGTGACCTCCCGCGCGCGCATCCTCGAGGCCGCACGCGAGATCATCGACCGGGACGGCTGGGAGAAGCTGACCATCCGCCGCGTCGCCGCTGACCTCGGCATCGGTTCGACGACTCTGTACCACCACGTCCGCGACAAGGACGACCTGCTGATCCAGCTGCTCAACGACCATGCCGATTCGACGATGCGCGCCCCGCTCCCGGCCGCGCCGCGAGACCGGATCATCAAGGCGGCGAGCGCCATCCACGATTCGCTGAGTTCCTGGCCGTGGGCTGCCGAGATCCTCACGACCGACGGCTTCCTGGGTCGCCTCGGGGAATCATCGCTCGACATGGTGGAGGCGATCGTCGCGGCCGCCGTCGAGCACGGCTGCACGCGGGAACAGGCAGTGGTGGTCTTCCGGAGCATCTGGTACTTCACGGTCGGCGAGATCCTGGTGCGCGCCCACTCCGACCCCCGACGGGCGAACGATCCCGCTCGACTGCAGGGATTCCTGGACCGGGCCACGCCCGAACGGTTCCCGCAGCTGGCGGCCATCGGGCCGGAGTGGCCGGTGATCTCCGCCCGCGACACCTTCCCGTGGGCACTCGAAGCGTTCGTCGACGGCTTGCTCGCGCGCGTTTCGGAGACCGGGTAGACCCCGGCCGTGTCAGCGGTTCACCGAGAACGCCAGGTCACAACGGTGCAGAGTGTGGGCAGGAATATCCGGGGTGGCCGGAGGCCTTGAACCTGAACATGGTCGTGCGGGGCCCCGGGATCGGGTGGCGCAGTCCCCGCAGACCCGATGACGAGGTACGCCCCCGTCTCGCCCAACGAAAGGACGGATCGCATATGACAGTCCCCAACATCACGCTCAACAACGGAGTCACCATCCCGCAGTTGGGATTCGGCGTGTTCCAGGTTCCGCCGGAGGACACGAGGGCAGCCACCCTGACCGCCTTCGAGGTCGGTTACCGGCACATCGACACCGCCGAGATGTACGGCAACGAGAAGGGCGTCGGCGAGGCACTCCGCGACTCCGGCCTCGCCCGCGACGAGGTCTTCATCACCAGCAAGCTCAACAACGGCTTCCACGACTTCGACGACGCCCTCAAGGCGCTCGACAAGACCAACGCCGACCTCGGCGTCGACCAGGTCGACCTGTTCCTGATCCACTGGCCGCTCCCCGAGGTGGGCGACTACGTACAGACGTGGAAGGCCCTGGAGAAGGCATACGCCGACGGCAAGGCACGCGCCATCGGTGTCTCGAACTTCCAGCAGTCCCACCTCGAGCGACTCTTCGCCGAAACCGACGTGGTCCCCGCGGTGAACCAGATCGAGGTGCACCCGTACCTGTCGCAGAACCCGTTGCGCGCGTTCAACTCCCAGCACGGAATCGCGACCGAGGCGTGGTCGCCGATCGCGCAGGGCAAGGTCGTCGACGACCCGGTCATCACCAAGATCGCGGAGGCCAAGGGACGCTCGGCCGCCCAGGTCACGCTCCGGTGGCACATCCAGCGCGGCGACATCGTCTTCCCCAAGTCGGTGACGCGGGCCCGCGTCGAGGAGAACTTCGCGCTCTTCGACTTCGAGCTGTCCGACGACGAGGTCGCGGCGATCGAGGGACTCAACGCCGACGAGCGCATCGGTCCCGATCCGGACACCTTCAACTACATCCCCTGATCGCTCAGGGTGCGAGCGGGCGGACCACCTGAACAAGGTGGCCCGCCCGTTCTTGTGCTCCGGTCAATGGCCGGCGGGCTTGGTGAGTGAGGCCCGTAGCTGACCGAACCGGAAGAGCGCGGGCTCGCCGACCACGGACTGGTACTTCTCCACCACCTCGGCGACGAACCGGTCGACCTCCGACTCGGGGAGACGGCTCGTCCAGTCGGGCGATCCGACGGCGAACCAGGCGCGGAAGGCCTCGACCGAATCGAACTGCCACGACAGGTCCTTCATCGTCAGGTCATCGACGGAGAAACCGGCCGCGGCCGCCAGCTCACCGAAACGGGCGGCCTCCGCATGCTCATACGGTGCGCTGAACCCCTCGAAACAGCCGGCCCAACGCGGATCGGCCGCGACCTGCATGGCGATGTCCTCGATACTCGGCCGGTCGGTCGCGCAGACCATCTGCAGCACCGCACGCCCGCCGTCGACGAGACTCCGCGCGATCTGTCGCAACGCCTCCCCCTGGTCGTGCACCCAGTGCAGTGCATTGAAGGAGACCGCGAGGTCGAAGTCTGCGTCGAACGGCAACGCCAGCACGTCGTCGACGTGGAATCGGACGCGCAGCAGGTCGGACGGCACCCGCGCCAGTGCGCGGTCGATCATCCGGTGCGAGGCGTCGACTCCGACCACCGACCCGTCGGGCAGTCGTTCCGCCAACAACATCGTGATGAACCCGTCCCCGCACCCGACGTCGAGGAGACGTTCGTTCCCGGCCAGCGCGAGACCGGAGATCGACTCCTCGGCGACCATGCGCTGGAGCCCGCTCACCTCCGCGTATCGTGCACCATCCCAGTCGACCATCGCTTCTCCCGTCGTCGGAGCATCGGCATCCATCGTCCACCGCGACGGTCGCGTGCGGGCGGGTTCGGGTGATCCGGCGCGACCGACCTCGATACGCGGCGTCCTCGCTTCGCTCGGTCGACGCACTCGACCAACGGCTGGGAGCAGGTTGTTTCGCCCTACGTCACGGCCGGGCGGCGGTCGCGACCCCGTCCGCGATCTCGCGGTATCGGGCATACACCTCGGGAGTCGCTGCTGCGGTGAGAGTTTCGCGCGGAACCTGCCACTCCGGCAGCTCACCGGTGAGCGACCAGGCGGCCTGGCGGGCGGCGCCGAGTGCCACGTGTTCGCCGTCCGCGGGGACCTCGACCTCGCCTCCGAAGAGGGCCGGTGCAATCGCCCGCACCGCAGCCGATTTCGCGCCACCCCCGGTCAGGAGGATGCGGTCGACGCGCACGCCTTGTTCCTCGATCTTCTCCCGGCAGAACACCAGCGAGGAGATCAGTCCCTCGACCGCGGCGCGCGCGATCGACGCGGGGCCGAAATTGTGTGCGGTGATGCCGGTGAGGGTTCCGGTGGCGTCCGGGAGATTGGGGGAGCGTTCGCCCGCGAACCACGGCACCATCGTCATTCCTCCGGCGCCAGGTTCGGCGGACGTGGCGAGCCGTGCGAACTCGTCGAAGTCGACGCCGAGCATCTTCGCCGTCGACGCCAGCACCGGTGCGCCGTTGAGGGTGCACACCAGCGGCAGGTGTCGACCGGTGGCGTCGGCGAAACCGGCGACCAGGCCGGCGGGATCGTTGGGGGCGGTGTCCGACACGGCACACACCACGCCCGACGTTCCGAGGGACACCACCGCGTCGCCGCGTCGGGCGTCGAGTCCGAGGGCCGCGGCCGCGTTGTCACCCGCACCCGCGCCCACGATCAGCCCGGCCGAGGTGGTTCCTGCCCGGTCACCCGCTCCGACGACGATCGGCAGTTGCGGGCTTCGGCCGCGAAAAGCCAGTTCCAGCAGGTCTTTGCGGTACTCGCCGGAGGCGGCGTCGAAGTAGCCGGTTCCCGACGCGTCGCTGCGGTCGGTGGTCAGCTCGGTGATGTCGGCACTCCCGCGAAGTCGCCAGGTGAGCCAGTCGTGGGGAAGGCACACCGCGGCAGTGGCGTCGGCGTTCCGTGGTTCGTTGTCGGCGAGCCAGCGCAGTTTGGCTGCGGTGATGGCGGCGACCGGGACCACGCCGACCGCCTCTGCCCATGCTCCCGGACCGCCGAGGTCGTCGACCAGGTCGGCAGCGCTCGATGCCGAGCGGATGTCGTTCCACAACAGGGCATCTCGCACCACTCGCCCGGAGGTGTCGAGGCACACCATCCCGTGCTGCTGCCCCGCGACCGACACCGCGGCCACGTCGCCGAACCCGCCCGCGGCGGAGACGGCCTCGCAGAGGGCTTCCCACCACCGGTCGGGGTTGACCTCGGTGCCGGCCGGGTGTGCTGCGCTCGCCGACCGGACGACGGTCCCGGTCTCGGCCTCGCAGATGACGACCTTGCAGGACTGGGTGGACGAATCGATCCCGGCGACCAGCGTCATGACAGGAGCTCGGCGAGTGTGGCGCGAGCCCCCTTGGTGCGCAGCGAATCCAGCGCGGCCAGGTACGGCGTCGTGAATCCTTCGTCGTCGGCGAGAGTGCCGAACAAGTCGCGGTCGGCGACGAACGCCAGTGGGTCGGTGCGCGAGCGCATCGCCCGCGGAACGAGCTCCGCGGCCAGGGGATCGACGACGTCGATGGGCTCCCCCTGTTCGTCGGTGCCCTCGGCGTATCGGGTCCAGCTGGCGACGACAGCCGCGGCGAGCTCACTGCGCTGACCGGACGCCAGCCGTTCTCGGATCACCGGCAGCAGCCACTTCGGGATGCGGTCCGAGGAGTCCTGGCACAGGCGCGCGATGGTGTCGGCGATGGCCGGGTTGGCGAAGCGCTCCAGGAGGGTGTCGATGTAGGACTCGACGTCGACGCCCGGCATCTCCTGCAGCGTCGTCCGCCCCTCTTCGATCATGTAGCGCCGCAGCAGGGTTCGGATATCGTCGTCCGACGCCGCGTCGTGGACGTAGCGGTAGCCGAGCAGATACCCGAAGTAGCACAGCGCCTGATGACCGGCGTTGAGCAACCGCAGTTTCATCAGTTCGTAGGGGATCACGTCGTCGACGACCTGCACACCCACTGTCTCGAGGGTGGGACGGCCCATCGAGAAGTCGTCCTCGAGTACCCACTGGGTGAAGGGTTCGGCGACGACCGGCCACGCGTCGGCGATCCCAATGCGGGCCGCGACCTCGTCGGTGAGATCGGGTGGCGTTGCGGGAGTGATGCGATCGACCATCGAGTTGGGGAAGCGCGTGTTCGTCTCGATCCAGTCGGCGAGGGCCGCGTCGCGGAGTCGTGCGTAGGCGAGGAACGTCGACCGGGCCATGTGTCCGTTGCCCTGGATGTTGTCGCAGGACATGACGGTGAACGACGGGATTCCGCGTTCGCGGCGTCGGGCGAGTGCCTCGGTGACCAGTCCGAAAACCGTGCTCGGAGGTGCCGAGCCCTCGAGGTCCGCGACGATGTCGGGGTTCGTGGCGTCGAACTCGCCGGTCGCGGGGGAGAAGTTGTAGCCGCCCTCGGTGACGGTCAGCGACACGATGCGGGTGGCCGGATCGCTGAGGCGGTCCAGAACTGCCTCGGGGTCGTCAGGCGCGAACAGGTATTCGACGATCGACCCGATCACCGAGGTCTCGGTGTCGCCGTTCGGGTGCTTCAGGGTGAGCGTGAACAGGCCGTCCTGGGGGACGAGTGCATCGCGCATGGCGGAATCTGCCGGCCGCACCCCGACACCGCAGATACCCCACTCCTTCGCAGCGGGATCCGATGCGAGCAGTCGGTCGAGATACATGGCCTGGTGGGCGCGGTGGAATGCGCCGACTCCGAAGTGCACGATGCCGGGCGTGACGGCGGTGCGGTCGTACGCGGGAACCGTGGCGCCGTCGATGCGGGCCAGCGTTTCGGCGTTCAGCGGGGTGCTCATGGGCGAGCTTCTCCTGTCTGTTGGTCGGCGGCGCGCCACTCCGACATGCCGGGATAGACCACGGCCTTGATGTTCCCGGGCCGGAGGTCGGCGTTGAGGGCGTCGATGAGTTCGTCGAGTCCGAATCGTGCGGTGACCATGGCGTCGAGGTCCACGGCACCGGTGCGGACGAGGGCCAGGGCGGTGGGCCAGGTGTTGGAATACCGGAAGACGCCGGTCACCACGAGTTCTCGGTTCTGGATCAGGGTGACGGGTAGTTCCATTGTGTCCGAACCCATTCCGACGAGTACGACGTGACCGCCGGGTCGTACCCGGGTCATCCCGTCGCGGACGGCGGCGGCAACGCCGCTCGCGTCGACGAAGGCGTCGACCGTGTCGGTCTCGTCGCCGGGGGCGATCACCTCGGTCGCGCCGAAGTCCTCGGCGCGCCTGCGTCGCTGCTCGTCGGGCTCGCTGACCACGATGCGTGCCAGTCCCGACGCGCGGGCGACCTGGGCGATCATCAGTCCGATCGGTCCGGCGCCTGCGATGAGGATCGAGTCGCCGGCCGCAACAGCCGCCTTGCGCAGAGCGGCTATGCCCACGGACAGCGGCTCGAACAGAGCTGCGGCCTCGTCGGACACCTCCGCGGGCACCGGATGAGCGAAATCGGCCCCGATGGTGACGTATTCGGCGAAGGCGCCGTCGATCGGCGGTGTCGCGTAGAACTCCATGTGCGGACACAGGTGGTAGTCGCCGCGTTTGCTCTCGGCGGTGGTCGGATCGGGTCGTTGCGGCTCGATGGAGACACGTTCACCGACGCGATCGGGGCTCACACCGTCGCCGACCGCCACGATCACGCCGGACGCCTCATGACCGAGGACGAGCGGTTCGCGCACGACGTAGTCCCCGATGCGTCCGTGACGCAGGTAGTGGGTATCCGAGCCGCAGACACCGACCGCCCGTACCTCGATCAGCACATCACCGGGGGCTGGGCGTGGTGACCTGCGGGTTTCGGTGCCGACCGAGAGGTCCGGGTGTAGTACGCCGGCGCGCATCACCTGGGGAGCGTCCGGGACGTTCGTATCGGTTGTTGCGTGGGTCACATCTGGATGCTAGCTTACTGAGCATATTCACCGCTAGTGAGCATCTGCTCACGAGAGAACGGGAGTAGGCCATCGATGGCACCTCGTAAGCAGCCGGCAGATACCGCCGACGACCAACAGGGCTCGTCGGGACGGGCGGGACCGCGCGGCGCCGACGCCGGCCAGGATCTGCGACTGCTGGTCCGCGCCGCGACGATGTATCACCTCGAAGGCCTGACACAGGCGCAGATCGCCGCCCGCCTCGGAGTCTCCCGACCCACGGCCGGCCGCCTGGTCGCCCGCGCCCGCGCGCAGGGACTGGTCCACGTCTCGGTCTCGGCACCGCCGCATCTGTCCTCGTCGATCCACACCGAGCTCGAGCGGGCGGTCGAGGAGACTTTCGGTCTCGACGAGGTGCTGGTCATCGACGAGATCGCCGACGGATCGACGACCGGCAACGCTGCGCTGGGGCGGGCCGGCGCATCGGTGCTGACCCGACGCATCCAGGCCGCGGACACCTTCGGATTCACCTGGGGGCCCGAGCAGGTCGCCGTCGCCGACGCGATGGGCGCCGCCGCCTCGTGCCAGCGCGTCGTCCAGATGGACGGCTCGATGACCTCGGTGGAGTACCACACGGGCGTCGACCATGCCCTCTCACGCTTCTCCGAACGCCTGCACGCCCGGCCTCTGCGACTGGTCGCGCCGCTCTACGTCGATCCCGAGACGGTCACCGCCGTCAACCGCGATTCGATTCTGTCGCAATCGCTCTCGGCCGCCCGCGGTGCGCAGGTCATGCTCTTCGGAGTCGGTTCGGTCTCGACCTCGACCACCCTGTTCGAAGGCGCCTTCATCGACGCGATCGTGCTCGACGAACTCGTCGAACTGGGCGCGGTCGGCGAGATCGGCGGCCGGTTCTACGACGCAGACGGACAGGCGGTGGCATCGAGCCTCGTCGACCGGACGGTGTCGGTCTCCCTCGATGCGGTCCGGGCCTGCCCCACCTCGATCCTGGTCTCCGGTGGTGAGCACCGGCGGGAATCCATCCTCGGTGCTCTCCGCGGTGGTTACGCCACCATCTTGGTCACCGACGTCCCCACGGCGGAATGGCTTGTGTTGCAAGAGAAAGGTGAACAATGAAGTTCTCCCGACCCCGGATGCTCGGCGCCCTGGTGGCGACCGTGGCGCTGGTGATGACCGGCTGCTCCGGCGCCGGCTCCCTCACCGGCGGAGGCGGGCGCGAGATCACCGTAGCGATGGTCTCCAACTCCCAGATGCAGGACGCGGTCGCGCTGTCCGACCAGTTCGAAGAGCAGAACCCCGGCGTCTCGGTGAAGTTCGTGACGCTCTCGGAGAACGAGGCGCGCGCCAAGATCACCGCGTCGGTCGCCACCGGCGGCGGCGAGTTCGACGTCGTGATGATCAGCAACTACGAGACCCCGATGTGGGGTGAGTACGGCTGGCTGGTCAATCTCAGTCCCTACATGGACGCCGATCCCGACTACGACGCCGACGACTTCATCCCGACGCTGAAAACCGCGCTGTCACACGATGGGTCGATGTACTCGGCGCCGTTCTACGGCGAGTCGTCGTTCCTGATGTACAACAAGAAGCTCTTCGAGCAGGCCGGGGTCTCCCTCCCGCCGAATCCGACCTGGCCCGAGGTGGCCGAGGTCGCGAAGAAGCTCGACAACGACCGCACCGCGGGGATCTGCCTGCGTGGCAAGCCCGGCTGGGGTGAGGTGCTCGCTCCGCTCAACACCGTCATCAACGCCTTCGGTGGCCGCTGGTACGACGAGGAGTGGAACGCGCAACTCGACAGCCCGGAAGTCGAAGCGGCCGTACAGTTCTACGTCGACACCGTCCGCAACCACGGTGAGGCCGGCGCGTCGTCGTCGGGCTTCCAGGAATGCGGAAATCTCCTGTCCCAGGGCCAGGTTGCCATGTGGTACGACGCCACGTCGGCGGTCTCGGTCCTCGAGAGCCCGGAGACCTCGTCGATCGCCGGCGACGTCGGCTATCTGCCCGCACCGAGCATGGCCAAGCAGGACAACGGTTGGCTCTACACCTGGTCGCTCGGCATCCCGTCGAGCAGCAAGCACCCGGACGAGGCGTGGTCGTTCATCCGCTGGATGACGAGCAAGAGCTACATCGAATACGTGTCGGAGAAGCTCGGCCCCAGCCACGTTCCGCCGGGCAGCCGACTGTCGACCTACGAACTGCCCGCGTACAAGGAACTCGCGAAGCCGTTCGCCGAGCAGACGTTGACCTCGATGCAGTCCGCCGACCAGCTGAAGCCGACGCTTCAGCCGGTGCCCTACACCGGGGTGCAGTTCCTCGCGATCCCTGAATTCCAGGATCTCGGTACCCGTGTCAGCCAACAGATCTCGGCGGCCATCGCCGGACAGATCAGCGTCAAGGACGCGTTGGCCCAGTCCCAGGAGTATGCCGAGGTCGTCGGCAAGTCCTACCAGAGGGAGCAGTGATCATGGCCACCGCAGTCTCGACGCGCTCGCCCGAGGAATCCTCGCCCGAGCAGACACCACTGACGTCATCCCGCGACCGCATCTCGCGGGCGGAGGGGTGGCGCCGGCGCGGACCCCTGCTGCCGGCCCTGATCTTCATGATCGTGGTCACGCAGGTCCCGTTCGTGTTCACCCTGTACTACTCGACCCAGTCGTGGAACCTCGTCCGTCCCGACTCCCGGGCGTTCGTCGGCCTCGACAACTACGTCGCGGTCTTCGGTGACAGCCAGTTCTGGCGGGTCACCGTCAACACGATCCTGCTGATCGTCGGCACCGTGCTGATCTCGGTGATCCTCGGCCTGATCTTCGCCCTCCTACTGGACCGGAAGTTCCTGGGACGCGGCGTCGTTCGGACCCTGCTGATCACCCCGTTCCTGGTGACCCCGGTGGCGGCGGCACTGCTGTGGAAGACCAGCCTGTTGTCGCCGACCAACGGCCTGGTCAACTGGATGCTGAGCCCGCTCGGCATCAAGGTCGACTGGCTCTCGGAGTTCCCGCTGATGAGCGTCATGGCCGAACTGGTCTGGCAGTGGACGCCGTTCATGATGCTGCTGATCCTCGCCGGACTGCAGTCGATGCCCCGCGACGTCCAGGAGGCCGCCCGCGTCGACGGTGCGACGAGCTTCCGGCTGTTCCGTGAGCTGACGCTGCCGCACCTGCGGCGGTTCATCGAACTGGGCGCCGTCCTCGGCGCGATCTACCTGGTCAACACCTTCGACGCGGTCTACATGATGACCTCGGGTGGCCCGGGGGTCTCGAGCTCCAACCTCTCGTACTACATCTACCAACGCGCCTTCCTCGGCTTCGACATCGGTCAGGCCGCCGCGATGGGTGTCGTGACGGTGGTCGGCACGATCGTGGTCGCCACGCTGGCGCTGCGTCTGATCTTCAAATCATTCTCCGGAACAGAGGAGCCGGCCTGATGAGCACCGACATCCGCCCCGACCGCACCGCAGCGGAACCCGCAGGACAGCAGTCCGGCAACGAGATCCGACGACGCCGCAATCCCCGACAGGGTCTGCTGACCGCGGTCACCTGGATCATCGCGATCGGATTCTTCTTCCCCGTCCTGTGGATGGTCCTGACCGCGTTCAAGCAGGAGAGCGACGCGGCCACCAACCCGCCGACCTTCTTCTTCGAGCCGACGCTGCAACAGTTCCGCGACGTCTTCGACGCGGGAATCGCGACACCGCTGCTCAATTCGCTGTTCGCGACGATCGTCTCGACCATCCTGGTGCTGCTGCTCGGCGTACCCGCCGCCTTCGCCCTGTCGCTGCGACCGGTGCGGAAGACCAAGGACGCCCTGTTCTTCTTCATCAGCACCAAGATGCTGCCGATCGTCGCGGCGATCATCCCGCTGTACGTGATCGTCGGCGAGATCGGCATGCTCGACAACATCTGGACGCTGGTGATCCTCTACACCGCGATGAATCTCCCGATCGCCGTGTGGATGATGAGGTCCTTCTTCCTCGAGGTGCCCGGCGAACTGCTCGAGGCCGCCAGCATCGACGGCGCGAGCCTCTGGACGTCGGTGCGGGAGGTCATTCTCCCGCTGATCTCGCCCGGGATCGCCGCCACCGCCCTGATCTGCGTGATCTTCTCGTGGAACGAATTCTTCTTCGCCGTCAACATGACCGCGGTCAACGCACAGACGATGCCGGTGTTCCTGACCGGTTTCATGTCCGGACAAGGGCTCTACTGGGCGCAGCTGTCCGCCGCATCCGTCCTCGCCGCACTGCCGGTGGTCATCTGCGGCTGGATCGCGCAGAACAAGCTGGTCCGCGGCCTTTCGTTTGGTGCCATCAAGTGACCGCCGCCCGCACCCACCGACTCGAAAACCTCTGAGAGAGAACCGGAGAACACCATGGCTTCCATCACCTACGACAAGGCCTGCTGCGTCTACCCGGGCGCGGACAAGCTGGCCGTCGACTCCCTCGACCTCGACATCAACGACGGCGAGTTCGTCGTCCTCGTCGGACCGTCGGGTTCCGGCAAGTCCACCGCCCTGCGCATGCTGGCCGGACTGGAGGAGATCGACTCCGGCCAGATCCGCATTGGCGGCGACAACATGGTCGGCGTCGCACCCAAGGACCGCGACATCGCGATGGTCTTCCAGAACTACGCCCTCTACCCGAACAAGACCGTCGGGGAGAACATGGGTTTCGCACTGAAGATGCGCGGCGTGCCCCTCGAGGAGCGCAAGCGCAAGGTCGCCGAGGCCGCCAAACTGCTCGACCTCACCGACTTCCTCGACCGCAAGCCGGCCAAGCTCTCCGGCGGTCAGCGCCAGCGTGTGGCGATGGGACGTGCAATCGTGCGTGAGCCCCAGGTCTTCTGCATGGACGAGCCGCTGTCCAACCTCGACGCCAAGCTGCGCGTTCAGACCCGCACCCAGATCGCCGCGTTGCAGCGTCGACTCGGCACCACCACGGTCTACGTCACCCACGACCAGGTCGAGGCCATGACCATGGGTGATCGGGTTGCGGTCCTCAAGAACGGTCAGCTGCAGCAGTTCTCGACTCCGACGGATCTCTACGACAAGCCGGTCAACGCCTTCGTCGCCGGGTTCATCGGCTCGCCCGGGATGAATCTGTTCACCGCGCCCGTCATCGACGGCACCATCGCCATCTCCGGTGGGACGGTCGACATCGATGCCGAATCCGAGGCGGCGCTGCGTCGTTCGGGTCTCGACTCGGTGATCGTCGGCATCCGCCCCGAGCACCTGGCCCTCGCCGACGGCGGCACCGGCATCGAGGCGGAGGTCGCGCTGCTGGAAGAGCTCGGCAGCGAGACCTACATCTACGCCAACCTCGCCGATCAGTCGGTGAAGAATCTCGACGGCGAGCCGATGGTCATGGTCGCGCGGTCGGCGGAACGGTCACCGGCCAAGCGCGGTGAAGGCATCCGACTGCGCCAGGCCGACAAGGCGGTCCACCTCTTCGATCCGTCGACTGGCGACCGTCTGGTCTGACGCCGCGACCTCGATACGCGGCGTCCTCGCTTCCCTCGGTCGACGCACTCGGCCGGCGTATACAGCTGGTTGAGTAGGCGGGGAGCTTGCGACGAGCCGTATCGAAACCAG
>NZ_JSYC01000171.1:0-7054 GCF_054823965.1 Gordonia sp. GN26
GCTACGCTCGGTCGTCGCTACTCGGCCAGCGTACGAAGGGCCCTCCTCGCCATTGGGTCGCAGCGGCCGCCACCTCTGCTGGTTGAGTAGCCGAGGAGCCTGCGACGAGGCGTATCGAAACCACTCACCCCGCATGGAAACTGATGCTCTTCGTCTCCAGGAACGCTTCGAGTCCTTCTTCTCCGTACTCCCGTCCGAGCCCGCTGCGTTTGAATCCGCCGAACGGAGCGGCCGGATGCATGGCACCGGCACCGCCGTTGATGGCCAGATAACCGGACCGGATCTGGCGACACATCGCGAAAGCCGTTGCGGTGTCGGCGCTGTAGATGTGACCGCCGAGCCCGTACGGGCTGTCGTTGGCGATCCGAACCGCCTCGGCGTCGTCGTCGAACGGCAGGACGACGGCGACTGGGCCGAAGATCTCCTCGCGGACGGTCGTCGCGGAGTTGTCGAGGCCGGTGATGACTGTCGGGTCGTAGAAGAAGCCGCGGTCGAGTCCGGCGGTGCGCGCTCCCCCGGTCTCGATGACGCCACCGGCCTGGCGGGCGAGGTCGACGTAGTGTTCGACCCTCGCCACCTGGTGCTCCCGGATGAGCGGACCCATACCGACGCCGTCCTCGCGTGGCAATCCCGTCTTCACGCGTGATGCAGCGGCGACGAGCATGTCGACGTACTGGCGGTAGACGTCTCGGTGGACCAGATGGCGGGTCGACAGCGCGCAACCCTGGCCGGCTTGGGTGATGATCTGCCGGATGCCGTAGCCGACCGCGTCGGCGAGATCGGCGTCGGAACGGACGATGAGCGCGGACTTCCCGCCGAGCTCGAGGTGGACCCGGGTGATGTTCGGGGCGGCCTGAGCGCTGACGAGGGCACCGACACGCTCGGATCCGGTGAAGGTGAGGACATCGACGCGCGGGTCGGTGGTGAGCGCCTGACTGACCTCGACATCGCCCGAGACGATGTTGAGGACTCCCGGCGGCAAGTCGGCGTCGTGCGCGGCGTCGACGAGTACGAAGGCTTCCAGCGGGGTCATCGGCGACGGTTTGAGGACGACCGTGTTCCCCGTCGCGAGCGCCCCGCCCAGTTTGGCCATGTTGAGGAAGAACGGGAAGTTGTAGGCACTGATCGCTCCGACAACGCCGCACGGTTCCTTCACCACGACGCCGGCCCCCAGGGAGTGCCCGGGCAGAGGCGGCAGCGGGCGCGTCCGGTCGCGGTCGGCTTGTTCGACCGCCCAGGCGAAGTGGTCGAGGGCGACGCCCACGTGGAGGCGCTCGGCGATCGCCGGGATCGCGCCGGTTTCCGTGATCACCAGGTCGGCGATGTCGGCGCGCCGCTTGTCGAGGGCCTCGGCGAATCTGGTCAGAATCCGACGCCGGTCCACACCCGACATGCGCCCCCAGGGCCCGTCGTCGAAGGCGGTCCGCGCCGCGGTGATGGCGGCCTCGACGTCCCGGACCGTACCGTCGTGCCCCTGCGCGATGACCTCTTCGGTGGCGGGGTCGAGAACCTCGTTGACGGGTCCGTTGGAGTCGATCCACCGGCCGTCGATGTAGGGCCTGAATCCCGCCGCAGGCTGCCATGACGTGCCGTTTCGGTTCATCTCCAAGCTCCTCGCTCACAAGTCACCGTCTTCGTGACACCGGCCACACCTGTGTGACATAGTTATACAGGTATTGAGGAGGCGAGGACGATAGCTACCGCGACGCTGGACCGCCACGGCAGCGGGTTGGCACACGTGATCCGGCTGGACGGATCGGTGCAACTCGATCGAATGCTCGTGGGTAACAAAGGGTACGGCCTCGACGCCATGCGTCGGCACGGATTGCCGGTTCCGCCCGCCTTCGCCATCACCACCGCCGCCTGCCGGGAGTGGCAGCGCGACCCCGCGGCGGTCATGGACAGCATCTGGCCCCACGTACGTCAGGCACTGAAGTGGCTGGAGTCCGAGACCGGGCGGACGTTCGGACGCGGCGCACATCCCCTGCTCGTCAGCGTCCGCAGCGGCGCCGCCCAGTCGATGCCCGGAATGATGGACACCGTCCTTGATCTCGGCATCGATGACCAGGTTCACGCGGCCCTCGCCGCTGAGTGCGGTGACGCCTTCGCGGCTGACACCCGGTTTAGGTTCCGGCAGATGTATTCGAAGATCGTCCTCGACGGATCCGGTGAGGTCCCGACGGATCCAGGGGCGCAGTTGCGCGGCGCGATCGAGGCGGTCTTCGAGTCGTGGAACACCGACCGGGCCAGGGCCTATCGCGCCCACCACGGTCTCGATGACGACGCGGGCACCGCAGTGGTCGTGCAGGCCATGGTCTTCGGCAATCTGGGCAACCACTCCGGGAGCGGCGTGCTGTTCAGTCGCAATCCGATGACCGGTGCGCCGGAGCCGTTCGGGGAGTGGCTCGCCTGCAGCCAGGGCGAGGACGTGGTGGCCGGCACGCACGACTGCGACCCGATCGACGCTCTCGCCGACACTCAGCCCGACGTTCACCGTCAATTGCTGCAGAGTGCGCACACCTTGGAAGCACTGGGCACCGATGTCCAGGACATCGAGTTCACCGTGCAAGAAGGCAAGCTCTGGATCCTGCAGACGCGCAACGCCAAACGGTCCGCGGCGGCCGCAGTGCGTTTCGCACTGTCGCTGCGCGTGGAGGGCGTCATCGACGATCGCGAAGTCGTGCGGCGCGTCAAACCGTCGCACATCGAGACCCTGCTCAAGCCCGCATTGCAGCCCGAGACGCGCCTTGCTGCACCGCTTCTCGCCAAGGGACTACCTGCCTGCCCGGGCGTCGCCAGCGGTGTGGTGATCACCGACCCGGATGAGCTCCTCGAGGCCGCCGACGACCAGGACGTCATCCTGGCCCGTGCGACCACCAGTCCCGACGACATCCACGGCATGCTCGCCGCCGCTGCGATCGTCACCGAACTAGGCGGCGCGACATCGCATGCCGCGGTGGTCAGCCGCGAGATCGGGCGTCCCGCCGTCGTCGGCTGCGGCGAGGGAACGATCGCCTCGTTCGCCGGTCAGGTCGTGACCGTGGACGGCAACAACGGCGAGGTCCGCGCGGGGGCCCTCGAGTTGACCGCGTGGACGATCTCCGACAGTCCCGAACTGATCGAACTCGAAGCGGCCATCGACGCCGTGCACCCGTCGGCGGGCGCTGTGTCGTTGCTCGACAAACTCACCGCGGCCCGCGGCGCCCTGGATTCCGCGACCTCGGGGGTTCACGGATGACGGCGGTGACCGAGCCCGCCGGTACAACCGGGACGGCAGCCTCCTCGGCTGCGCCCGTCACGTGGGGTCAGGGCCGTACCGACACCGTCATCAACATCATCCAGCGCGCGGTCCGCGACGCGGGTGACACCGTGTTCCTGGACTTCTCGGGCGAAGAACTGACCTACCGCGAGGTGTGGGACCGGGCGTTGCGTCGTGCGGCCGGTCTGCGGTCGCTGGGCGTGGGTCCCGGCGACACCGTTCTGTGCGTACTGGACAACAACGCCGACGCGGTCGTGTCCTGGTTTGCGGCCAACGCACTCGGCGCGATCTGGGTCCCGGTGAACACCGCACTCAAGGCCGACTTCCTCCGCCACCAGGCCGCCGACTCAGGCGCCAAGGTGGCCATCGTCGAATCCGATTACGCCGAGCGGTTCGTCGATATCGAGGACGGTCTGCCTGAGTTGACTTATCTCGCCTACCGCGGCGAGGCGAGCGCATCCCCGAGCCGTGTCACCGCGCTGACCTTGGCGGACCTCGACGGCGCCGGCGACGGTGTCGAACTCACTCCGGCACCGGTCGACTACCGGGATCTGTCGATGTTGATCTACACGTCGGGCACGACCGGGCCGTCGAAGGGCTGCATGATCAGCCACAACTACGCGGCGAATCTGGCCGCGGCCAGCGCCGCCAAACGCGACCGGACCCATACTCTCTGGACCCCGCTCCCCCTGTTCCACCTCAATGCGGCAGCGACATCGGTGCTCGCGACCGCGGTCAACCAATCGACGCTGGCAATCGCTCCGCGCTTCTCGCTCTCGAACTTCTGGCCGGAGGTGGAACGCACTGGTGCACGCCGGGTCTCGATTCTCGGCGTGATGATCTCGCTCATCGCCTCGATGCCCGACACCCCGGAGATGCTGCGCTGCCAAGGGCAGATCGTCCAGGTGGGGGGCGCGCCGTGGACCCCGGAACTGATAGAGACGTGGCGGACGCGCTTCGGCGTTAAGTCTGCGGGCAGTGCGGTGTTCGGCCTCACCGAGGCCACCTACATCACCAGCACCCCGTCGGACATGTCCCCGCCGCTCGGCTGCGCGGGCCGCCGCAACGACGACTTCGACGTCCGGATCGCCGACGACGAGGACAACGAGGTCCTCGACGGTCGGCCCGGCGAGATCATCCTGCGCCCGCGTCGTCCGCACATCATGTTCGAGGGCTACTGGCGTCGCCCGGAGGCCACCCTCGCCGTGACCCGGAACCTCTGGTTCCACACCGGCGACGTCGGGCGATTCGACGACGACGGCTGGCTCTGGTTCGTCGACCGCAAGAAGGACTACCTGCGTCGGCGAGGCGAGAACATCTCCAGCTTCGAACTCGAACGCACCTTCCGGAGCCATCCGGACGTGTCGGAGGTCGCCGTGCACGCGGTGCCGTCGGAGTTCACCGAGGACGACATCAAGGTGACCGCGATCCTCGTCGACGGGTCGACGCTGACCGAGGAACAGTTGTGCGCCTGGTCGCTGGACAAGCTCCCCTACTTCGCGGTACCGCGCTACATCGAGTTCCGCCCGGAGCTTCCGAAGAACGCGACCGGCAAGGTTCTGAAGTATCAGTTGCGCGACGAGGGTGTCACCCCGTCGACCTGGGTCATCGACTCATCCGATCTGACGGTCGCGAAACGCTGACCCCGACTCGAGGAGAATGCATTCGATGACCGAACTCGATGTGCTGCAGGCGGTTCGACTCAAGGGCCGGGCCTCGGCGGATCAACTGAGCGCAACCACCGGGATCGACGCCGACGAACTGCAGCAGACCCTCGATCAGCTGGCCGCCGCAGAGTGCGTGATCGCCAAGGGCCCGCTCGTGCGCATCACCGACACGGGCCGTGAGCGTCTGGCCGAGTTGCTCGCCGCCGAGCGCGCCGACATCGACACCGACGCCTTCTCATCGGTGTACGCGTCGTTCCGGGATGTGAACGGCGATTTCAAGGCTCTCATCACCGACTGGCAGTTGCGTGACGGCCAACCGAACCCGCACGACGACGCCTCCTACGACGCCGCTGTACTCGCGCGGCTCCCCCACATTCATGACCGCGTCTCGGTGGTCGTCGCGGAGGCGGGTCGTCATGTGCCGCGGCTGTCGCGATACGGCACCAAACTCGACGAGGCCCTCGAGAGGATGAACGCCGGTGACACCTCGTGGCTGGCCAAGCCGATCGCCGACTCCTATCACACCGTGTGGTTCGAGCTGCACGAAGAACTCATCCTGGCCGCGGGCCTGACCCGCGACGCCGAAGCCAAAGCGGGACACGCGCAGTAAGGAGTGGCATCCACCATGCCGTTGCAAGACCACATGCAGCTGATCTCGACCGACGACCACCTCATCGAACATCCGATGCTCTGGCAGGACCGGTTGCCGTCGAAGTACCTCGATGTCGGACCGCGCATCATCGAGAAGGTCATGAACGAGGGCAACCCGCCTGCTCAGGTGTGGCAGTGGGAAGGACGCGTCTACCCGTACATCGGCCTCAACGCGGTCGCCGGCAAGAAGCCCGAGGAGTACGGCGCCGAACCCGTCCGTTACGACGACATGCTGCCGGGCTGCTACGACCCGAAGGCACGGATCACCGACATGGACATCGACGGAGTTCATGCCGCGCTGTGCTTTCCGTCGTTCCCCAAGTTCGCCGGCACCGTCTTCCTCCAGGGCGAGGACAAGGATCTCGCGCTGTTGTGTGTGCAGGCCTGGAACGACTACGTGCTCGACGAGTGGTGCCCCACCGCACCCGACCGCTACATCCCGATGACGATCATGCCGCTGTGGGACGTGGATCTGTGCATCAAGGAGATCGAGCGGACCGTCGACCGCGGCGCCCGGGCGATCTCGTTCGTGGAAAACCCGGTGCCACTCGGGCTTCCGTCGTACCACACCGATCATTGGGATCGGTTCTTCGATGCGTGCGAGGATCACGACCAGGTGCTGTCGATCCACTTCGGCACCTCGGGCAAGCCGCCGATCACCGCACCCGAGGCGCCGATGGCCGTGATGATCGCCCTGTTCGGCTGCAACTCGATGTACGCGACCGCCGACCTGCTGTTCTCGCCGGTCTTCCACCGTCACGACAAGCTGAAGTTCGCACTGTCCGAGGGTGGCATCGGTTGGGTTCCGTACATGCTCGAGCGCATCGACGCCACGTGGGAGAAGCACCGCTACTACCAGAACATCAACCAGACCGTCCGGCCGTCGGACCTGTTCCGCAAGCACATGTTCGGCTGCTTCATCGAGGACCAGCACGGCATCGACAACCGTTACGCCGTCGGGATCGGCAACATCACCTGGGAGTGCGACTACCCGCACAGCGACTCCAATTGGCCCCACAGCCGCAAGGTCGTCGAGCAGCAGATGATCAACGTCCCGGACGAGGACGTCCACAAGATGGTGGAACTCAACGCCCGTAAGCTGTTCCGTTTCGAGCGGACATCATGACCGAACGCCCCGAACACGAACTCGTCGAACAGATCCCGGCCGCCGACTGGGTCGACCAGGACCTGCTCACCCGCGAGATGTCGGCCGACCTGTTGACCGACGAGATCGCCGCGGAGGAGGGCCGTCTCGCCGCGCTGGCCGATAGTGGACTGTCGGAGTCGGACCGGAAGGCCGCGGAACAGTTGTTAGGACGCCGGATCGAAGCGATGAAGGCCGCTCGAGCGAGCTATCTCCGTGACTGAATCCACTCGCTCCCTGAGGTGCGACGAACGAAGTCCGGCAGCCCCACTCGCTCCCTGAGGTGCGACGAGCGATAGCGAGGAGCCACGAAGACATCCCAGGGGTGCAAGG
>NZ_JSYC01000172.1:0-2899 GCF_054823965.1 Gordonia sp. GN26
GCTAGCGCTCCTCGCCTACTCAACCAGCAGTGCGAGACCCGTCGCTAACCCCTCACCCCACTCAACCAGCGAGACAACACTTTCCGCATCACCGACCCTGGGAAATCCTATGACCATCATCGGATCCGTCGCGGCGAACTTCACCCGCGATCTCGAACAGAACTACGCGACGATCGAAGAATATGTCGCTCAGGCGCGGGAGCGCGGCGTCGACTTCCTGGTGTTCCCGGAGGCGGCGATCGGCGGGTATCTGTCGTCACTGGGCAACCACGGCGACACCCGTAAGAACAGTGCGCGATCGCTGCCACCGGCGATCTCCCTCGACGGACCCGAGATCGCGCGGGTGCAGTCCATCGTCGGAGACCTGGTGGTGGCGATCGGGTTCTGTGAACTCGGCGAGGACGGTGAGACCCGCTACAACGCGGCCGCCGTTCTCGACGGCGGTCGGATCTACGGCAGCTATCGGAAGGTCCATCAGCCGTTGGGCGAGAACATGTCGTACTCGTCGGGCGACGGGTACGGGGTCTTCGACACTCCAGTCGGACGCATCGGGCTCCAAATCTGTTATGACAAAGCCTTTCCCGAAGCGGCACGCATCATGGCGTTGAAGGGGGCGGAGATCATCGCGAGCCTGTCTGCCTGGCCGGCGGCTCGCACCGCGACCGCGGAGAACCTCCAGGAGGACCGGTGGACCTACCGGTTCAATCTCTTCGACGCCGCCCGCGCGCTGGAGAACCAGGTGTTCTGGGTGGCGTCGAACCAGAGCGGGACGTTCGGGTCGTTGCGGTATGTCGGCAACGCCAAGATCGTCGATCCGGGTGGCAACATCCTCGACACCACCTTGCTCGGCAGCGGTCTCGCGGTCGCCGAGGTTGACATCTGCGAGAGCTTCACCGCGATGCGCGCCGGGATGTTCCACCTGCGGGACCGCCGGCCA
Source organism: Gordonia sp. GN26 (assembly GCF_054823965.1). NCBI lineage: Bacteria > Bacillati > Actinomycetota > Actinomycetes > Mycobacteriales > Gordoniaceae > Gordonia > Gordonia sp. GN26. The sequence goes on from NZ_JSYC01000172.1 coordinate 938, forward strand.
GAGAAGTACGGGCTGCTCACCTCGTCGGAGTCCGCCGACGACCTCGCGTGGCGGGACCTCGCCCATGCCTGAGATGACCGTCCAGGTGCGGTGGCCCGACGGGCTGTTCCGCCAGTACTACTCCCCCAGCCTCGTCCTGCACGATCACCTCGCGCCGGGGTCGTACAGCGTCGACGACTTTCGGTCGCGAGCGACCACCGCGCTCGAGGAAGCCAGCGCACGTGTCCGGGCGAAGTACGGGTTCGCGTGCACGTCGGCGGCAGCGTCTGCCGAGGCGATCGTCAACGACGCTGCACAACATCCGGATTCGGCAGAGGTCGAGGTCGTCTCGATGTACCCGCCGCTGCCCACGCCTAGGGTTTCGGCACCGGTCGTCGCTTCGCTCCATCCCGGCTCAACGAGCGGAGAGAAGGACTCATGAGCGCAATCAAATCTCCGACACACATACCGGTCGTCGTCATCGGTGGCGGGCAGGCCGGCCTCTCGGTCAGCTGGTACCTAGGGCAAGCCGGCGTCGAGCACGTCGTCGTCGAAGCCGAGACCGCAGTTCATGCCTGGTCCGACAAGCGTTGGGACAACTTCACTCTCGTGACCCCCAACTGGCACTGTCGACTGCCTGGGTATGCCTACGACGGTCCCGATCCGGACGGGTTCATGACACGTGACGAGGTCGTGGAGTGGCTGAACGGGTGGTTGCAGACCTTCGACGCACCGCTCGTCGAACACACACGGGTGACCCGCCTGCAGCGGTTGAACGCCGACCGGTTCGAGGTGACCCTCGACGGTCCGGACGGCGTCCGCACGGTGACGTGCGACCAGGCGATCATCGCGACCGGCGGGTATCCGCTGCCGGTGATCCCGGCGTTCGCGTCGGCGCTCGATCCGGCGGTGCATCAGATCCACTCGGAGCAGTACTTCAATCCGGAGCAGCTGCCCGAGGGTGGGGTGCTCGTCGTCGGATCGGGACAGTCGGGGACGCAGATCGCCGAGGATCTGCATCTCGCCGGGCGGCAGGTACATCTAGCGGTCGGCAATGCACCGCGGGTGGCGCGGTTCTACCGGGGCCGGGATTGCATGACGTGGTTGTCGGACATGGGGCTGTACGACACTCCGACGCAGGAGTATCCGGGTGGTCGTGCCGCGCAGGAGAAGACGAATCACTACGTCACCGGCCGCGATGGTGGCCGCGACATCGACCTACGACGCTTCGCCCTCGAGGGCATGCGGCTGTACGGCATGCTCACCGACGGCAAGGACTCGACGCTACGGTTCGCGCCGACGCTCACCGACGCCCTGGACAAGGCAGACGCGACCTACAACTCCATCTGCGGCGACATCGACCGGCATATCGACTCGCTGGGGATCGAGGCGCCCGAACCCTCCCGGTACGAACCGGTCTGGGCTCCGGACGTCGATCCTGCAGAACTGGACCTCGCGGAGGCCGGGGTCACGTCGATCATCTGGGCCATCGGGTATCGACCCGACTACCGGTGGATCGAGGCCAGCGCCTTCGACGGCGGGGGCCGCCCGATGCAGACGCGCGGGATCACCGAGGTGCCCGGACTGAGCTTCGTCGGGCTGCCGTGGATGCACACCTGGGGATCCGGACGGTTCCTCGGGATCGACCGAGATGCACGGTACGTGGCGGAGCACATCGTGGGTGCTCTGGACCAAGGCCGACCGCGGTTGGCGGCGGCGCAGTAGGTGGGTGACTGAGGTGGGGGTGGTCGGGTTTTGGAGTGGCGCTCGCCAGCCCTTCGTGGCTCGTCGCTGGCGCTCCTCGCACCTCAGGGAGCGAGAACAGCCCGTCGCTGGCGCTCCTCGCACCTCAGGGAGCGAGAACAGCTCGTCGCTTGCGCTCCTCGCACCTCAGGGAGCGGGGGTGGGCCGTCCTCGAAGCGAGTGTCACTAGCCCTTCGTGGCTCGTCGCTAGCGCTCCTCGCACCTCAGGGAGCGAGTGGT
>NZ_JSYC01000057.1:0-35031 GCF_054823965.1 Gordonia sp. GN26
CACCGATCCACCCCCATTAGGGCCGGCGACCGTACCTCACCAGGTCTTCGTGGCTCGTCGCTTACGCTCCTCGCATCTCAGACATCAGGAGTGGCAGCCCACGCTCATCGGACTATTCCGACGTGGCCGGCTTGTACGCCCCGTGGAAGGTCATCGGCACGTGATGCCGGAGCGTCGCGGTGGCGACCGGTCCCGCGCTCGGGCGTTCGGCGTTCAACACGATCAAACGGGATCGCTTGTCCGACGGCCGGTGTTCGAGGCTGAGCAACCAGCCGCGACCCTCGCCCGGGTTCTCGGGATCCTCGGCGAACAGGGGCTCGCACACGGTGTTGCCCGGCGTGGTGTAGCGATCCTGCGCTCCGGTCGTCGTGTCGACGGTCGTGATCGAATCGGGGTCGCCCCCGCGTACGGAGGCCTCCGCCAAGTACGTGTAGCGGTGTGCGGTGGTCACGAGCCGCGGATCCACCTGCGGGAACTCGCATCCGAGTTCGTTGAGCGGATCACGCACAACGGCTTCGGTGTTGCGGTTGATCCGCAACCTGGTGAGGGTTCCGCCGAATGCGGGTCCGGCCTTGTCACGGAAGTTGCACAGGTAGTTGTTCCACTGCGTCCATCCGCCGGTCGCGTCGTGGGCGACGATGTCGACGACGGTCTCGGGTCCGGCTTCGTAGGCGTTCGCCACATGGAAGTGGAACAGCGAATCCGTCTCGATGCGTGTGGCTTTCCCACCGTCACGCGGTACGAGGACGATGGTCGTGCCCAACTCCGGTTTGTACGAGAGCGCCTCACCGAACGGTCGCATACCCAGCGCGACCGGGATGGGTCGGCTGACGACCAGCGGTCCGAGCACGAAGACCAGGTGACGTTCGGTGAGCGCGAAGTCGTGCACGAAACCGAGCTTGGGGATCGGCACCGTGCCGACGTGGTGCAGGCGTTTAGACTTGTCGAGTCGGTAGCAGCGGATCATGGGCCGCGGGAAGAAGTCGAGTCCGAAGTTGAAGACGTCACCGGTGTTCGGGTCGACCTTGGGGTGTGCGGAGAACGCACCGATGCGCTTGAGCGCGCCGTCGAAGGATTCGCTGCCGTACGTCTCGAGCGTCTCTGCGTCGAGGCGGTGCGGTCGTCCGCCTTCCCACAGCGTGTAGAGCACGTCGTCGTGGACGAGAACGCTGGTGTTGGAGAGATTCTCGGGAAACTTCAGCGCGTTGGCCAGCGGCCCGCCGACGCGTTGGGTGTTGAACCCTTTCGGCGGGAGCTGAGTCTCGTTGGCACGCTTGAAGCTACGCGTGCGGACATAACGATTGCGGTAGTGGATGCGGTCGGGCGAGATGTCGAAACGGGACACCATGCCGTCGCCGTCGAAGATGTGGGTCATCGGATGTCCACCGATCTCGAAGCGACCGGGCCCGATGCGGAAGAGGACACCACGCAGCGACGAAGGGATCTGACCCTCGATGTCGTCGACCTCGTAGTCGAACTCTTCGTGCTGAGAATCCCACGGGGATTCTCCACCGGTTTCACGCGAAGGCGCCCGGGTCAGGTCTGATACAGACATGGCTAAAGCGTCTCATGCCTGAGACAAATTCCGCAAGGGTGTTTCACCCAGGGTGATCTAGGATGGCGGAATGTCGAGCGGCGAAGACCTCACGAGTGCGGCGCGCGCGGTCGCGCGTCGTGTCGGTGTCGGTGCGCTCACGCTGGCCGCGGTCGCCAAGGAGGCCGGCATCAGCCGGGCCACCATCTATCGCCGGTATGCATCCCGCGATCAGCTGATCTCGGCCATCGTCTCCTCCGAGTTGGATGCGCTCGAGTGGGTCATGTTGAGCCGCCTGCGGTTTGCCGACGACCCGCGGGACACGATCTACATGCTCGTCCGCGAGGTCCTCGACTACAACGCCGGCAACGAACTGGTGCAGGCCGCGCTCCGGTACGACGCGGCGTCGCTGACACCCTGGTTGATCCGGCGCGAGGGACATCCGACGCTGATCGACATCGTCACCGACCGTGCGCTCGCCTTCATCACCGACTCACCGATCGCGCGGTACCTGTCCCCCGGCCCCGAGGCCGCCGTCGAGTTCATGGTCAGCGCTGTGTGCGCCGAGCTCCTGTCCCCCGCCCGGTTCCTCACCCACGCCGACATCGCCAACCGCATCACCGACGCCATCTACCGGCCGCGGCCCGAGACCGCCTGAGCCCACACCGCCTACGTTGAGGTCCGCTGTCGCGCTGGTCGACGGGTCGGCTATGCGCTTGCGTGGGCGTCTACGCGCGTGCCGTCCCAAGGTAGGCCTCCTCGATCCGCTCGATGTCGGTCGACAGCACCGCGGCCGAATCTTCCAGCCCCACTTCGCCGTGGACGAGTACGACTGCGCGGTCGGCGATCTCGAGGGCCAGCCGCACGTGCTGCTCAACCAGGACGAAGGCGGTGCGGTCGGCGTCGGCGACCTGACGCAGGACAGGCAGGATCGTTTCGACGACGATGGGTGCCAGCCCCATGCTGAGCTCGTCGATCAGCAGTACCTTCGGGTTCTGCAGGAGTGCACGTGCGATGGCCAGCATCTGCTGCTCACCGCCGGAGAGGTCACCGGCCGAGACCGTCAGGCGTTTGGTCAGCGACGGGAAGTGGCCGAGCACGTTGTCGACGGCCTCAGCACGCGCCCGTCCCCGCAGACGTGTTGCCAGGTGCAGATTCTGTCGGGTGGTCAGGCGGCGGAACAGCGCCCGGTCGTCGGGCACGAGGACAAGTCCGGCACGGACCGCCGCACGCGCGTCGCCCGGACGCACCGACTGTCCGGCGACCGTGACTTCACCACCGAGACGCGGCAGCAATCCTGCCAGGGTCGTCAGCAGAGTTGTCTTCCCGGCACCGTTCGGTCCCAGCAGGGCGACGATCTCACCCGCGTCCACGGACAGCTCAAGGCCGTGAACACACGGGTTCCCTCGGCTGTATCCGGCGTCGAGGCCGTGGCATTCCAGTACCGTCACGACATCTCCTTCACTGCATCGGGTTCGGCTGCCTTCGCCGACGACGGGGTGCCCAGATAGGCCCCGACAACGGCCGGTGACGTCCGTATCTCGTCGGGTGTGCCGTCGGCGATCACCTCGCCGAGGTCGAGCACGATCACCCGGTCACACAGGCTGAGGACGAGGTCCATGTCGTGGTCGACCAGAACCATCGAGACCCCATGTGCGCGTGCAGCTCTCAGTCGATCGCCCAGCCATCGGCTCTCGGTGCTGTCGAGTCCCGCCGCCGGTTCGTCGAGAAGCGCGACCCTGGGTTGGCCGGCCAGGACCCGGGCGACGGCGACCAGCTGCCGCTGACCCTGGGACAGGTCGGCGGCCGGAACGTCTCTCAGATGGTCGATCTCGAGCATCCGCAGGACGTCGCGCACGTTGTCCGATGTGTCACCGGGTGCGCGTCGTGCCGCGATCGCCAGGTTCTCCGCGACGGACAGCTCGCCGTAGAGCTCGATGTCCTGGAAGGTGCGGCCGAGGCCGGCACGGCTGCGACGATGCGGGGCCAGTCCGTCGATCGCCGATCCCTCGAGTGCGACGGATCCCTCGGCCGGAGCGAAGCCGCTGATCGCGTCGATCAGGGTGGTCTTGCCCGCCCCGTTGGGGCCGATCAGGCCGACGATCTCCCCGGCGCGGACGTCGAAGCCGACGTCGCGGACGGCGGTGACCGCGCCGTAGCGAACGGTGACATCACGGACGGAGACGACCACCGAACCACTCGGCGGCGTCGGTGCGTCGGCGACGGGTGTCGTGGACGACTCCGCAGGTTGCTCGGCCGGCGGTGCGCTGCGCCGGCCCGGGAACGGCAACGTGTGCAGGTAACCGACCAGGCCGTCGGGACTGGTGACGACGGTGAGCACCAGCAGGATACCGCTGACGAGCATGTAGTAGTCGCCGAAGGACGCGTATTTGTCGACGGCGAAGTACATCACGCCACCGGGTGCGATCACGCCGGCCAGGATCGCACCGGAGATGGAGGTGACGCCGGCGACGTAGGTGACCGCGAAGAGGCCGATGCCGGCGAACACGGCGTATGTCCCGGCGGTGGCGAGGGTTTGCTGATAGGCCAGCAGCGCGCCGCCGAGGCCGGCGAGGAAGGAGGCGATCGCGAAGGCGATGAGTTTGGTGACGCCGACGTTGATTCCAGCTGCGGCCGCCGACCGTTCGTTGGCCCGGACCGCCAGCATCGACGCGCCCAACCCACTACGACGCAGCGCCGCGACACCGTAGGCGACGACCGTCAGGACGACGAGGCACAGGATGCCGAAAGCGAGACGCGGATAGCCCTCGCCCGCCCCGATGCCGAGATCGATGCCGAAGATCGACGGTGCATCCACCGGTGCGCCTTGCAGACCGCCGTTCAGCGACGGGTTGCGGAACCAGAATGCCTCGCAGAAGACCGCGAGCGCGAGAGTCGCCACCATCAACGGCAGGCCCCGCACGCGGAGGGCAGGCAGACCGACGATGACGCCGATGACGGTCGCGGCGCAGGCGGCGAGAAGAGGTGCGATCGGGAAGGGCAGGTTCAGGTCCTCGGTCAGCCTGCTCAGCGCATACGCTCCCACGCCCGCCAGGGTCAATTGGGCCAGCGACACCTGCCCGGCGTAGCCCGTGACCACGACCTGGGAGAGCGCAATGATCCCGTAGATCATCGTGGCGATCACCGCGAGGCGGAGAGAGCCGGACGTGGTGAGCAGGGCGATGACGGCGACGACGACGCCGGTGATCCCGGGGACCAGCAGATGTTGGGGACGAGGTGAGCGGCCGAGGTCCTGGCGGATGACCGCGCCGCGTCCGGGCAGCGGTTGCCCGCGAACGAGGAGGAATCCGATGATCAGGATCAGCGGAACCGCCTCGGCCACACCGGCGTCGGGCATCCAGTCCCACGTCGTCTGCAGTTTGGTGGCCTCGGATTGGAGCATGCCGATGACGAGTCCGGCGCCGACCGTCACCGAGATCGCGGTGAAGTTGCCGACCAACGCCGCGGCCAGTGCCGGCACGATGAACATCGTGTAGGCGACCGGGTTGAGGGGCACGATCGGCGCGATGAGTACGCCGCCCAGGCCTGCGGTCGCCGAGGACAATGCCCAGTTGGCGATGGCGATACGGTCCGGGGAGAGACCGGTGACGAGTGCACCCTTCTCGGATTCGGCGGCCGCCTCTGTAGCGACGCCGAATCGGGTGTAGCGCAACACGAGTCCGGCGCAGATGGCGAGCCCGACGATGACGACGGCGAGTAGTAGCCGGTCGGTGGGTACCGTGCTGGAGCCGATCTTGAAGGTCTCGACCTTGAAGATGGGGCCGACGCTGGGGGTGTCCTCCCCCACGCGCAGGGCGATGAGCGCCTGGATGACCAGCATCAGCCCGATGGCCGCGACCGCCTTGGCCAGCGCCGGTGCCGTCCGCATGGGCCGGAAGACGAGCAGGTAGAGGATGACGCCGAGGATCGCCGCGATCACGACGGAAATCAGCAGGGCGACAGCGACTCCCACATCCGATCCGAGTGAGATGGTCGTCGGGAATCCGGGTATGGGGTTGAGGAGTTCACCTTGACGCAGGAAAGCGTAGGTGTAGGCGGCATACAGGGCCACGGCACCGGTGGCGAAGTTCACCACGCCGGAGCTCTTAAAGGTCATCACCAGGGCGAGGCCGAGTGCGGCGAAGACGGCCCCGTTGCCGAGGCCGAGAACCAGGAACGCGAGATGGTCAGTCATGGAACTCCTCGATCGGGGCCACGCCGGAACGTGGCCCCGATCTGGTCGGAATCAGTTGTTGGTGACGACGGTGTTCTCGAGCTTGGCGTCCGAGGTCACGTCGCTGACCAGGATCGCCTTGCTGCACAGGGACGTCAGCGGCGGGAAGGCCTTGCCATCGCAGGTGAACGTGATACCCGGCGCGGCGGGCAGCGGGACATCCTTGGCCTCCGACAGAGCCTTCTTGAAGGCCTGAGCGTCGACGGCGCCCTCCAGGCCCTTCAGCTCACCGAGCGCAGCGACGACCTGGTAGCCGATGTAGGCCAGACCGGCGGGATCGGTGTCGGGGGCGTACTGCGCCATGACACTGCGGTACAGGGTGACGCTCGGGTCGTCGGAGCTGAGGTTGACGGTGGTGAACGCCTTGGACCCGGACACGGCCTCGTTGCCGACGGCGTCGAGGACCGGCTTGTCGAGGCAGCTGGCGATCAGGTACTTCTTGGCGTCCGGTGCGACGGTCTGCAGGGTTTTGAGCACCGAGATGCACTGGCGGGTGTCGCCGAGGACGGTCACCGCGTCGGGATTGTCGGCGAGGCCGGCGGTGATCTGCGGGGTCAGGTCGGCGGCGCCCACCGGGATGGTGACGACGTTCAGCTCGACGTTGGCCTGCTTGAACATCGGTTCGCCGAGGGCCTTGACCGATGCTGCTGCGTCGCCGGAGTCGCCGATGATGAGGGTGACCTTCTTGAGGCCGTCCTTGGCGGCGGTGGCGGCCTGGCCGGCGAGCACCGCGACGATGCCGCCGGAGAGCATGAACGATCCGGGGGTGGCCATCTCGGCCTGCGAGACCGGGGCCTGCGCGACGAAGGGGATGCCCGCGCCGGCGATGATCGGCAGCATGACCGCGCCCTGCGCACCCAGCGGCGACACGACGGCCGAGACCTTCTCCTCGACCATCTGGTTGGCGCACTTGGTCGCCGAAGCGGGTTCTTCCTGCTGCTTGCACACGACGAGGTCGATCTTGTGGCCGCCGATGCCGCCGCCGTTGTTGTTGAGGTAGTCGACGGCCGCTTCGCTGCCCTCACGCACCATCGGCGTCGTCACCGCGCCACCCTCGGGCACGATCAGCCCGAGCTTGATCGGGTCGCCGGTCGCGGCGTTGCTGGGCAGCGAGCTGGTCTCCCCGGCGCTCGAACTGTCGGAACTGTCGTCGGCGCAGGCCGTGAGGGCGCCGAGAGTCAGGACGCTCGCGCAGCCGAGGACGGCGGTCGTACGTGCGACGCGTTTGAGTGCAACTGGTGATTTCAACTGCGATCCCTTCGATAGGAGATGCCAGGAACGAGGTGCCCGGCGTCGAGGCGACTGTAACCCCGACAGATGTCGGTTATGCGTAGTTCTCTGAATCTGAGTGGTACCTCTATTCGGTTGCAGCGCAACCGAATCAGAGGAGCGACGTGCTAGAGCAGCGTCGAGCCGCGGCGGCACCTTCCGCCGTGCTCCGACGCGACGTCCCTCGATGACCCACCCCGCTGGGCCGCCTCACCCGCACGGCGCTCACCACCTCTCGGGTCGTGCGACGAACACCTCGCAGGTAGCGTGTTGTATGTCACATTGGACTTAGAGGCAAAAGTTAGACGACCATCCAGAAATTGGTGGGCGAATGCAAGAATTGGTCCTCACGAGCGGCATACTGCAACTCGACCCAGCGACGGACGGAGGCCCTCTATGACCGACGCCGCGCCTGTCAGCCGTCGAGAGAAGAACAAGCAGCAGACCCGTGACCGGCTGGTGACCGCGGCACGCGAGTTGTTGGGCATCCGCGGAGCCGACGCCACGATCGAGGAAATCGCCGAACGCGCCGAGGTGTCCCGGGCGACCTTCTTCAACTATTTCCCCAGCAAGGACGACCTTGTCGGCGCGCTGTACGCCGAACTGATGAGTGTGTTCGGGCGGGTGGTCGATGCGATGTTGCGCCGGCCGGTCAGCACCCATGACCGGGTGGTGGGCGTGTTCATCGACTTCGCGCAGTCCTCGGTGGCCGATCCCGATTACATGCGCGTCGTCACCGGTGAGATCGAGCGTCTGGCGACGGCGTCGGAGGGTCTGGGGGAACGCAGCCACCTGTTCACCGCGCAGGTGCAACGGCTGCTCGAGCCGGGCTTGGAGCAGGGCGATCTGCGGACGGATCACCCCGTGGAGTTCCTCGCCCAGATGGTGGCGGCGATCTACTTGTCGACCATGCGCTACTGGCGGATCGACCCGGATCTCGACATCACCGAGACATTCGAGCGCGCCGGACGATATGCGGCCGAATCGATCGTTCCTCGGTAAGTCTCAGCTGTGTTCCGGCCGCGGGACGTCGGCCTCCCACCGCGCACGACGCTCGTCGTCGGACTGCTCCCACCACGGTGTTCCGCGCTCCCCTAGCGCGACCTTCGCGGCCTGAACGCCGGCGCGTGACTCGGGTGCGCCCTTCGTACGTTTCACGTCGCGGCGCCACGCCATCAGGATCGACTGCAGTTCGGACCGACGGTCGTCGGGAATGAGCGGATCCGTCGCACGCCACTTACGACCGTTGATCACGACGTGATGGCCGTCGGGGGTGTGTTCGGGATCGGTCATGGGTTCCACGGTGCCACGATCTGCACCTTTTCGTTCCGAGCCGTTGTTTCGACGCCTAGACAGCTATACCCTATAGCTGTGGCTACAGGATATAGCTCCACGCGGCAGTCGGAGCGTCGGCAGACGACGATCGACGAGGCGATCCGTCATGCTCGCGACATCATCGCCGAGCAAGGAGCCGGCGCGGTCTCCATCTCGGAGATCGCCCGGCGGATGCAGATGCGGCCGCCGTCGCTCTACAAGTACTTCCCGTCGTTGAATGCCCTGTACGACAGGCTGTTCGAGGTCGGAAACCTCGAACTCAGCACGTTCGTCGACGCTGCACGCGCGGACCGTGAACCCGGGTTGGACCGATTGCTCGAACAGTCACGGGCGATCATCCGGTGGTCGGTGACGGAGCCCGGGCTGGCGGCCCTGCTGTTCTGGCGTCCGGTGCCCGGCTTCGAGCCGAGCGAGGCGGCGTTTGCTCCGGCGCGGGCGATCGTGGACCAGGCTCGGAAGGATCTGGCGACTGCAGTCGCGGGCGGTGAACTCGGCCCCGGCGCCGACTCGGAGGATGCCCTGCGACTCCTCACCTCGGTCGTCTCGGGGATCGGTTCGCAGCAGATGTCCAACGAACCGGGCGCGACCTACGAATCCGGAGCTTACACAAGACTACTCGACGACGCCCTGCAGATGTGGGTGCGCCACTATTCGCCCTGAGCAAGCCTCGGGGCACGGAAGGAAGGAACCATCATGCGTCAGGATCTGACCAGCGACTCGGTGTCGCGCCACATCGACGCGAGCCCCGAAGAGCTGTACGACATCGTCTCCGACGTCACGCGAACGCCCGAATTATCCTCGGAGATAGCGGATGTGAAGTGGTTGGACGGCGCCACCGGTCCCGCCGTCGGCGCGCGGTTCCGAGCGCGGAACTCGGCCGGGCGTGGACCGGACTGGTTCAACAAACCCGTCATCACCGTCGCCGACCGAGGACGCGAGTTCACCTTCGAGCGCACCGAGTGGATCGGCGGGACCCTGCGCTGGAGCTATCGATTCGATCCCGATGCCACCGGCACTATGGTCACCGAGTCCTACGAGGTGACCAAGCCGTTGAGCTCGTTCGGCTGGTTCCTCATCGGCACGCTCTACGGACTCAAGGACCGGAAAACCGATCTGCGGCACGGCATGACGGAGACACTCGAGCGGCTCGCGGCGATGGTCCGGCAGCCGGCGTGACGCTAGTCCGACTCGTGGAAGGTTCCGGCGTGCACCGTGGCGTCGGGGCCGAGAGGGCGTCGCAGTGACCACCGTTCGGTGAGCTTGCTGGCCGACATCTTCCATTCGCCGCCCTCGACGACGTACTCGTCGTCGTACTCCCCTGTCATCACGGTTTCGGTGCGGTCGATCAGGTTCACCTGACGGAACTTCAGGGTCCACCGGCCGGCGGCTGTGGTCTCCGAAGTCAGCGTGATGTCGGGGTGGAGACCGTGGTGCATGTCGAAGATGGCGTACTCCCCGCCCACCTTGTGCCGAGCCACCTGCTCGAAGATCTTCGCCATCGGCTCGACGTCGTCGAAGACGCCGAGCCGACCGTAATCGATGCGCGCACCCTGAGCGATGAAACAGCTGCGGAAACCGTTGACGTCCTTCGCATCACAAGCACGCCAGTAGCGGTGCTTGAGCTGCTTGATGGCCTCGATGTGCGCTAGTTCATCGAGACGACGAGTGGCGTCGGCGTCCATGCGTTCACCTTAGAGGCTCAGCGTTCGGGCTACGGCGAGCATCCGCAACAACATCGGCGGTAGCAACGGGAGTCGGGCACCAGGTCCGGGGTCTGCCCCCGGCGGAACCGGGCCCAGGGAGATACGACGCGATTGGGCCCGAGCTGAGCACAGTAGAGTCCGGGCATGCCCAGTACAGCGGTTGTCACCGGCGCCGGTCGCGGTATCGGCCTTGCTTTCGCCCGTCGTCTCGCGCAGGAGGGACACTTGGTGATTCTCACCGACGTCGACGGCGAGGCGGCCCAACGCGCCGCGGCCGAGATCGGCGGTGGCGCAGTCGGCCTGCAGCAGGACGTGCGGGACATCTCGTCGCATCGTCGGATAGCGGAGGAAGCCGCCGCCCTCGGGCGTTTGAGCGTGTGGGTGAACAATGCCGGTGTGCTCTACGCGGGAGCGGCGTGGGAGCACTCCGACGACGAGATCGCGACCATCCTCGACGTGAATGTGCGTGGTGTCATGGCGGGATCGGCCGCCGCGGTCGCCCAGATGCGCCACACCGGCGGTGGAGTCATCCTCAACGTCGCGTCCCTCTCGGCGCTCGCGCCCGTGCCGGGGTTGGCGCTGTACGCCGCCACCAAAGCGGCGGTGTTGTCCTACACGACGTCACTCGAAGGCGATGTGCGGCACGCAGGCCTGCCCATCCGGGTTCGCGCGCTGTGCCCGGACGTTGTGAACACGCAGATGGTGACCTCGCACGCGAACGACCCGGGCGCCGCGATGCTCTTCGCCGGCCCCCGACCACTCGACGAGGCGGCGGTCGTCCAGGCCGGCATGGAACTCATGAACAGCCGTCAGATCTTCCGGGTACTGCCGCGGTGGCGAGGGGTGATCAGTCGGGCCGGAGATCTCGCGCCCAGCGTCGGCCTCGGACTCATCGGTGCGATGCAGAAACTCGGTAGGCGTCGCCAAGCTCGCATGTGACGCTCGTGCGCTTGGCGCACGAAGACGTGGCGCCCACGGCACCGGCCAATGTACTGATGGCGGGGCGCCGACTGTTCGGGATCGGTGTCCCACGTTTGACGGACCCGCTGGCCCTCACGTGTCCTGTGACAGACAGCGCCACGTGTCTGCTGTGCGACGAACCAGGTGTGACCGGACCCACGCTGAGCTCGTAATTCAGCCATTGTGAGTGAGCCCGGCCACGATCGGGCCGTTTTCTAAGGATTCGCTCAGGTCTGCGTGGTTAGCCTCGCTGTGTCCGTTCCGAGACCTAATCGTTACCGAAACAGAAATGCTGTGCCCTTGAATTTCCTGAACGCTCATCGCTCACCCCAGACCCGCACCCGGAAGGCAGTGCGAGCGGTCGCACTCGCGGCCTTCGCAGGCACCGCCGGCCTGACGATCGGCACCGCGGCGCAGGCATCGGCCCAGCCCGCGCCGCCCGCCCCGCACATCGCGCTGCCGGAAAATGTGAAGATGCCGGCCGGCCTGGTCCTGCCGCCCGAGGTCGACAAGTTCGCTCGTGACATCCTGCCGCCGTCGGTGTTCACCCCCGGCGCCCCCGGCATGCGGAAGGCCGTCAAGCCGGTCAGCGGCACCGTGACTTCCGGGTTCGGCCCGCGTTGGGGTACCAACCACAACGGAGTCGATATCGCCAACAAGATCGGCACCCCCATCTATGCCGTCACCGACGGCGTCGTCCTCGAGTCCGGACCGGCCTCGGGCTTCGGCCAGTGGGTCCGCGTCAAGCAGGACGACGGCACCACCGGTGTCTTCGGCCACGTCGACCAGAGCTTCGTCCGTCCCGGGCAGCATGTGACCGCCGGTCAGAAGATCGCCACCGTCGGTAACCGCGGCCAGTCCACCGGCCCCCACCTGCACTACGAGGTCTGGGATGCCAACGGCAAGAAGATCAACCCCCAGGTGTGGCTGAACCAGCGCGGCGTCCACCCGTGACTGACGCTTCTTCCTGAGTCCTAACGTCGGAGCCGGCGTGTACAGCGAATCGCGTACACGCCGGCTCCGACTGCTAGGACGACCATCCCGGCGAGCACCGAGGTGAGCGGCAACGTGAACGCCACCACCACGCACCCGATGACACCCACCACGGGGATCGCACGCGCCGGACGGTTCTCCTCACGGGTCAGGGTCAGCGCCGACGCATTGGCGACGGCGTAGTACAGCAGCACACCGAACGACGAGAAGCCGATGGCCGCACGGACATCCGAGGTCGCTGCGACCACCGCCACCACCGCCCCGACCATCAACTCGGCGCGATGCGGGACCTGTGTCCGTGCATGGACGGCGGCCAGCGCCCGTGGCAGATGCCCATCGCGGGACATCGCGAGCACGGTCCTCGAGACTCCGAGGATGAGCGCGAGCAGGGAACCGATCGCTGCGACCGCAGCACCGACGCGGACGACCGGGACCAGCCAGTCGCCGCCCGCCGATTGCGCGACCGCAGTCAATGGTGCTGCGGCGTCGCCGAGTTCGTCGGATCCGAGAACGCTGAGGGCCGCGGTCGCGACCAGCGCGTAGACCACGAGAGTCAGACCTAGGGAGATGCCAATCGCACGGGGAATGGTGCGGGCGGGGTCGCGGACCTCCTCTCCCAGCGTCGCGATCCGCGCGTACCCCGCGAAGGCGAAGAACAGCAGACCCGCCGCCTGCAGGACGCCGAGAACACTCGCGTCCGAGCTCAGCGTCAAACGGTCGGGACTGGCAACGTCGGACGTGAACGCGGACACCGCGACCGCGGCCAGCACCGCCAGGACGAACGCGACGATGATCCGAGTCAGCCACGCCGCTTTCTGCACTCCCGCGTAGTTCACCGCGGTCAATGCGACCACGGCGGCAACCGCGACGGTGTGGGCGTGATCCGGCCACACGTACACCCCGACCGTCAGCGCCATTGCCGCGCACGACGCGGTCTTGCCGATGACGAACGCCCACCCGGCGAGGTAGCCCCAGAACTCGCCGAGGCGCTCCCGGCCGTACACGTAGGTGCCGCCCGACACCGGATAGAGGGCCGCCAGCCGCGCGGAAGATGTTGCGTTGCAATAGGCGACGACACCGGCGATCGCGAGGCCGACGAGGAGCCACGACCCGGCAGCCGCAGCCGCCGGCGCGAGGGCGACAAAGATTCCGGCGCCGAGCATCGCACCGAGCCCGACCAGCACCGCGTCGTGGAGACCGAGTGCGCGACGCAGCGGGGCCGGGGAGTCCGTCATCGAGTTCCTTCGTTCGGTGGTCGCACGACGCTGCGGATCCAGGGGCGTCGTCCGGTGATGTCCGCGTGGCGCTACTGAGTGTCGGGCCTGGGGCTCGGTAACCGCCACCCGAAGGTCGCGGTCGGTGGCGCATCTTTCGCGTACAGCCGTGCGGGGCGTCCGCCGCCGATGCGCGTTGCGGGTTTGCCCTCGGCGTCGAGAAGCGGTGCGAGCAGTGGCTGCGCGCGCCGGTTGAACGAGTCCCGCATCAGCCGTCGCCCGAGGATTGCTTCATGCAGTTCCCGCAGCTCCGACAGCGTGTACGGAGGTCGCAGAAGGTTGTCCGGGTCGGGCTGGTCTTCGTAGCGTTCGCGGAGTTTGTCGGTGGCCGCTGCAATGATCTCGGCGTGGTCGTAAAGGACCCGCTCCCCTGATGCCAGCTGACCGGTTGGTGTAACGGGTGCGAGTTCGCCCGTGACGTCGGACAATTCGACGGCCGGCAGGGCCACCGCATGCGCGACCGAGATCGTCCACCCGCGAGGATCCCGGTCAGGATCACTGAAGACCGCCAGCAGATGCGGATGGACGTGATCGGGCGAGAGCCCCAGTTTCAGTTCGAGCACCTCGCGCACCGTCTCCTCGACAGTGTGTCGCTCGCGGACGAACCGCCCCGGCAACGCGGCTCTCCCCTGCTCGTCGCGCTGGATCACCACATTCAGCGTGCCGTCGGAAACGGTGAGAACCGCGATGTCGACGGCCACGTTCGGCCGTGGGTAGTCGCTGAGCGGCGTCGAACGAGTGGTCACAGCAAAAGGCTATGCGAATGTCTGCGCAAAGGCCTATTCTCAGATTCGCGCAAAGTCGCCGTCTCGATCGGATGCCGAGACGGAGGAAGGAATGATGATGAAACTCTCCGCCGCTTTGGACGTCGAGATGGTGGCCCACGAGACCGCCGATGAAGTGACCGTTCTACTGGAACTGCAGGCTCCAGCGGGACCCGAGACCACACGCACCCCCACTGCCGTGCAGGTGGTGCTCGATAGGAGCGGGTCGATGTCCGGCAGCCCGCTCGAGGGTGCGAAGAAGGCGCTGGCCGGCGTTGTCGCGCAGTTGGATCCGTCGGATGCGTTCGGCGTGGTGACCTTCGACGACGACGCGCAGGTGGTCGTGCCGGCCGCTCCCCTGTCGGACAAGCAGCGCGCGGTGGACGCGATCGGGTCGATCACAGCCGGTGGCTGCACGGATCTGTCGTCGGGCTACCTGCTCGGGCTGCGGGAACTACGGCGTAGCGCCCTGACGGCCGGAATCAAGGGCGGAACGGTACTGATCATCAGCGACGGCCACGTGAACCGCGGCATCGTCGACGTCGACAAGTTCGAGAGTGTTACGTCGAAGGCTGCAGGCGACGGCATCGTCACGTCCACGCTCGGATACGGGCGTGGCTACGACGAGACGCTGCTGTCGGCGATGGCGCGTGCGGGCAACGGCAACCACGTCTTCGCCGACAACCCGGACGCGGCGGGTGCGGCGATCGCCGGCGAGGTCGAAGGTCTGTTGTCGAAGTCGGCGCAGGTGGTGACGCTGACCGTGCGGTTTGTCCCGCAGGTGCAGGAGTTGTCGTTGTACAACGACCTGCCGGCTCACCAGACCGCCGACGGCGAGGTGATGGTCGAGCTCGGCGACTTCTACGCACTCGAAGAGCGGAAGCTTTTGCTGCGGATGAAGGTCGACGGCCTCGCCGCACTGGGTCTGGCGCAGATCGCGACGCTCGAGTTGCGGTACGTCGAGACCTCGACGCTCACCGAACACACGGTGTCGCTACCGATTTCGGTGAATGTGGTGCCGGGCGACGAGGCTTCGGGTCGTGTGCCGGACCCGAAGGTGGAGTCCGAGCGCCTGTACCAAGAGGGGCAGGCGGCGAAGCTCGAAGCGTCGAAGGCGTACGAGTCCGGCGACCTGGGTGCGGCTGAGGCACTTCTGGAGGAGTCGGCGTCTCAGCTTCGACGGGCGTCGGCGCTCGCTTCGCCCGAGGAGTTCATGGCGATCGAGGAGGAGCTGCGGAGCATCGAGGTGCTGGGTGCCCAGGCGAGGGTCGAGGGTGCGGGATACGCGTCGAAGATGTCGCGGGACTCGTACCACCTCGCGAACCGGAAGCGCGGGCGTCGGCGGTAGTAGTGGGTCCTCGATTGGTGGGCCACCGGGCTCGACTCGAGGGCCCACACCCACGCCCTGCTGGTGTTCCCCGGGCAGTGCAGTCGCAGCGAGTCCGAGGAGTTGCTCGACGAGGTTGGCTTCGGTGGGGATCTCCGTGTTCGGCGTCCACAGCGATCGGGATTAGATGGCGGAATCGGCGGACCACGCTAGTCTGTTCGGCGAGGGTGGGGCGCCGTCGGGGCGCGCGAGCGTGAGGGGGACTTGTGACGACACCGTTCTCAGACGACTCGTTGTTGCCTAAGCCTGCTCCGGCGATGCCGGTAAGTCCGCATGGGGACGAGTATTTGCTGCGCTCGGAGCGGGCACTGTGGGAGCGGCGAGCGGCAGTTGCCGGCGACGCCGCTGTGGAGTTAGCGAAAGCGAAACGTCTTCTAGCAGGCGCAGGTCGGACAAACAAGCTGGGAGAATGCACAGAAGGTCGGGATGTAACTAGGGCTGTTCGATCTGTGATCGAGTCACTCTCGGCACAGCTGACCGACCAAACGCTGCAAGCGAAGGCACTGAGTGAACAATGCCGCTCTGCCGCCTCGGAGTTCGAAGACACTGACGCTCGAGGTGCCGTCAATCTTGAACCGTAAGAGTAGGAAGATCACTTCAGCGGTTGTACCTGTGGGCACCATTCTGGTTGGAATTGGGTTGTCCGCCTGCGGCATTACAGGCTCGCCTGTCCCAACAGCTTCACCTGTTCCCGACTCGTCAACGGCAACCGGAATTCGACAAACGGACGATGCTGGGCGACGGCTTCCGTTCGACACCGAGTTTCCAGATCGCTGGAGTAGCAATAACGACGGGACTTCCTACGAGCCTTGCACCCAGGTGTCCGAAGAAGTTGTTCGACGCTTCGGACTTAATGTGGAGTCGGTAAGCGACGTCGCCGGGTCGAACTTTCAAACAGCCCGCGGCTGCCAGTGGAGCTACTTGAATAACGAGCTGTCATTCATGTCGCAGTTCGTTGGGAATCTAGACCAGCCGCAGGGCGGTCTTTCTGCACACAAGGAGGACTACTCCTCCACGACGTGGCACCCCGATATCGAGATCGAAGGTCGTCGAGTAAGCATCGGATCCACAGCTCCGTCAGACTGCGCGGCGTACGTTCAGTCCGGAAAGTCTGTGGTGATAACAAACGTCGTCCTGATCGAGCAAGACCCGCCAACTTTGGACGCCGTGTGCGCATCCGCGGCCGACTTTCTCCGCGCGACCATCGACGAAATACCAGAGTAGGCGAGACGACCTCCGTCTAATGCTCCGGTACAGGAATGCAAGCGGCGACCATGGCTCGGTCGTGGATACGGTCCAGAGCCCCCGGGTGCAAAGTCCGTGTATTACAGCGGTTTTGAACGGTTTCGGGGTGGAGTCTGTCAATGGCCCGCGTCACCGATGTCGACAGACCTGCGGCTCCTCGTCACGTAGGTAAGCGACTCGCCTTCCTACCGATCCGTCGAACTGACGTAAACCAACTTCACCAACTCCGCCCGGTTGCGGACTCGAGTAGCCAAGAACACCCGGCTGACGTACTTCTTCACGGTGTCGACCCCCAGGTTGAGTATCGACGCAATCTCCTCATTGGTATGCCCATCGGCGACGAGCTCAGCCAGCTCAATCTGCCGCGGCGACAGACACTCCCGCCACGACGGGAGCGGCTCCCCGGGAAGCAATTTCGCCAGGTTCGACAGCTGCCGGGACAGCAGCCCCATGGCATGCAACCGCAGACGGTCCGGTTGCCTACCCTCTGAGTCGAACAACCCGACCAGCCCGTGGCAATCGTTCGCGAGGTCGAGGTGCATCACGGATGCACTGTGTAACTGCTTGCGATACAGGAAGTCTTGTAGATAACTGACGGAGTCGCTGGCGAGTCCGCCGAGCTTGTCCGCCGAGATCGCCGGGTTCTTCGACAACGCCGCCCGCGACTGCGCGGACGCGAAGACGTCCTTCGGATACCACCGTGCTTGATACTCGTCGATCACCGGCATGATCCGCCCCGTGACCACGGGGTTGGGATCCGAAAACGCGGTGACAAAGGTCGGGCCGGTGAAGAACGTCGTGTTCAGACAGTTGTAGTGCTCGTGCAGCGCACCCATCAAGACGTTCTTGAACGCCTCGAGAGTTTCTGCCTGCGAGCATGCATCCAAGATGGCGAAGACCCGCTCGTACTCATCGACGGGTAGCACGACCGACTGACTGGCCAATCCCGTGCTCCTTCCTCCGGACGCGATCCCTGAACTGTACCGGTTCAATTGTGATGTGGAGCACATGCAACGCCATGCAACGGGCGCTGCGGCAGCAGGCCCAGAGCAAACCGTCCACTTTCGTGCACTGTGGCGTCAGTCACACTCTTTCTAGTCTTTCGTCGTGGCCGACAGACCGCCGGCCGACAGATCGACAGGAGACTCGCATGAGCAGGCTTCGCTTCGGATACTTCATGGCGCCGTTCCACGCACCCGGCCGCAACCCCACCGCCGCCCTGGAGCGTGACCTCGACCTGGTCGAACACCTCGACCACCTCGGTTACGACGAAGCCTGGTTCGGCGAGCATCACTCCGCCGGCAGCGAGATCATCGCCTCGCCGGAGATCATGATCGCCGCCGCCTCACAGCGGGCGAAGCGCATCCGCTTCGGCACCGGCGTCACCTCGCTCTCCTATCACAACCCCCTGTGGGCCGCCGACCGCATCATGCAGCTCGACCACCTCACCCGCGGCCGCACCATCTTCGGCGTCGGACCCGGTTCCCTACCGACCGACTCCGCGATGATCGGCCTCAACCCCACCGACACCCGGGAACTCCTGCAGCAGAACCTCGACATCGTCGTACGCCTCCTGCGCGGCGAGACAGTCTCCGCCAAGACCCGCACCCATGAGCTCTACGACGCCAAGCTGCAGCTCGCGCCGTACTCGGCGGACGGGATCGACGTGGTCGTCGCGGCAGTGGCGTCGCCAACCGGGCCGCGACTCGCCGGCACCCACGGACTCGGTCTACTGTCCATCGGCGCGACACTCTCCGCCGATGGATTCGACGCCCTCGGCCACCACTGGAACGTCATGGAGGAACGCGCTGCGGCCAACAACGTGACCGTCGACCGCAGCAAGTGGACCCTCGCCGGACCGTTCCACATCGCCGAGACCGAGGCCGAGGCGTACCGCCAGGTCGAGTACGGCATCGAGCAGTGGTTCGACTACTTCCAACACGTCGCCGCGTTCCCCCAGATGGCCGTCTCCGGAAGCAAACTGACGGAGATGATCGACTTCATCAACGAAGCAGGCATCGGCGTCATCGGCACCCCAGAACAGGCCCGGGCCCAGGTCCAGCGTCTGTGGGATCAGTCCCAAGGTTTCGGCTGCCTGCTGCAGATGGGCCACGATTGGGCTAACCCGCAGGACACCAAGCGTTCCGCGGAACTCTTCGCGCAGGAAGTGTTCCCGCACTTCCAGGGCCAGGCGCAGGCAACACTCGACGCCGCTGAGCACGCGCGCGCTGTGCGAGAGGGCCATGCTGCGAAGCAGCTGGAGGCCGTCGACCACATGACGCGCAAGTACGAGCAGGAACTGGCATCGAAGGGCTGAACAATGATGCCCTCCAACACAACAGCCGCCGATTCGCTTCAAACGTCATTCCGCGACGCGATGGCTCACGTGTGTTCCCCGGTCGCCGTCGTCACGGCCTTCGACGGCGACCGGCCGCACGGCACCACCGTCAGCGCGTTCATGTCATTGTCGATGGAACCGCCGATGGTGACCATCGCGCTCGACCAGAACTCGGAACTCCTCGGCGTGATCCGCGCGCACGGGAACTTCGCTGTCAACGTACTCGGCGCGCATCAGTCCGACGTCGCGCTTGCCTTCGCGCGGAAGGGCCACGACAAGTTCGACGGCATCGGGTGGGCGACCACTCAGACGCTCCCCGCTCTCAATGGCGCGGTGATCTGGATGAGTTGCGCCGCCGAACGTTTCGTCGCCGGCGGCGATCACACGATCATCGTCGGCGCCGTGCGGCACGTCATTCGTGAGGAGTCGCCACCGCTGACCTACCACGGTCGCATCTTCGGCACCCACTCCCCGATCCTCGACGCCACCTGACACCTGGAGGTCTTTCGTCGTGTACGTAACCGTCCAGCCCGGGCGGGTCGAAGTGCTCGAGGCCACGGACTACCGCCGGTTTCAGGTCGAAGCCGCTGCAAGCCTCACCGCCGCAGACATCGCGAAGCAGCTCAAGGACTCCCGCCTCGGTGAGATCGAGGGCGACCATGCGTGGATTCACATCGGCGCTCTCACCGTACTGTTGGCTGCGTCCGAGGGATTCGACGGCCGGCAGTTCGAGGCGATGGTCGCCTATGCGCATGAACGTGGATGGGTGTCGGACGACGGAGGATCGTTGCGGGCACACCTCGTGCGTGCGGGTACCGCATAGCGCTTCACCCACCGGGCAGGTTCCCGCCTGCTATCCACCCACATTCCTCGGCGAATGCGGCTGCGCCACTGACACAGTCGCGTACTTCCGGCGAACCCGATTGCGCATCCATCCAATTGAGAAACCACGATGCGGTCGCGGTGGGCGCCAACGGGAGCCACCGGAAGTCGTCACCGACGTCTGCGGCCACCGACTCCAGGCACACGAACAGACTCTCGCCGTCGGTGACCATGTCGCTGCCGGCGACAATGCCGAACACCGCCGACGTCGTCCATCTGGGGTGTCGGCCCTGACTCGTTGCCCACTGTGCGATCCACCGGTTCCACTGGCTGAGCTGATCGTCGATGGACACCACCGGTAAACGTTCGAGGTCGCCTCCGGTCACCGAATTCTGCTGTGCCAAAGGGTGTCTCACGTCCATCAGCGCGCCGACGCGTTCGGCACGCAGCGGCGTGCTTCGCGCCCCCGCCGCGTGGATGGGTGCCCCGATGGTCAACGACAGTTGCGCTCCCCTGGCGTCGTCGCCGGTCAGCGACCGGGGCAGCGTCGTGAGGTGTATGGACAATGCGGGGTCGGCGGAGCGTAACGCGGCCATCAGCCTGCGTGGGGTTTCGAGCGCGGGCTCGCTGATGTGCACGGTGACGGCACGACGAGGTGTGGCCGTTCGCGCGATGGCCGCACCGACGCGGTCGATGATGTCGAGAGCGTCGACCGCGAGGTTGTGTCCGGCCTGCGTCGGTTCGACCCGGCGACTCGTCCTGTCGAACAGACGCACTCCGAGGCGTCGTTCCAGACGGAGGATGGCCTGACTCAGGGCCGGCTGCGCCATGTGCAGCTGCTGCGCCGCGCGGGTGAAGTTCCGTTCGCGATGCACGGCGACGACGTACTCGAGCTCGCGCAACGACACATCTAGCATCCTGTGATGCTAGATCGATAGGCAACGGGTGTTGGTCGTTTTCGCGCTCGGCGTCGACGATGAGTCCATGCCTCAACATGTCGTCGACGCCCACCTTCACCTGTGGGACCTGAACCATCCCTGGTACCCGGGTTTGCAAGCTTTCGCCGAGGATGTCGGCAAGCCCGACCTCTACTCCGACTTCGGCCTCGACGACTACGCGGCGGCAGCCGGTGGGTTCCCGGTCGAGCAGTACGTGCACGTCTCGGCGGTGACCGCGCCGCGTGCGTACCTCGACGAGTTGCGGTGGGTGTCGAAGGTGGCCGCCGACCGCGGAGTGGACATGCGCTTCGTCGGATCCGTCGACCCGACGCTGAGCGCACACGACATCTGCGCCGACCTCGACGCCCAGGCCGCGATCACGCCGGAGTTCCGAGGAGTCCGCGTGCTCTACGGCTTCGAACCGGACTCGCGGGCGGCGCGCACCGTGCTGCGCTGGCTCGACGACCACGACCTGGTCTTCGACCTCACCGCCCACCCGGAGACCATGGACGGCTGGTTGCGGACGCTCGCGAACTTCCCCGATGTCACCGTCGTTCTCGAGCACACCGGATGGCCCACCGCGACGGACGTCGACGCCCGGGCCGCGTGGCGTCGCGCCATCGCCGCGTGCGCCGACTCGACCTCTGCCTCGTGCAAGATCTCCGGGCTCGGCATGTCCACCGGCGACCTGTCGGCGGAGACTCTGCGCCCGTGGGTGGAACCGGCAATCGAAACGTTCGGGTGGGACCGGGTGATCTTCGGCAGCAATATTCCGATCGAGCACATCGGCGGCCGCTACGCCGACCTCATCGAGTCACTCACCACGATCATCGGTGACGAGCCCGCGGACGAACAGAACCGGTTCTATCGCCGAAACGCACTCGGCGTGTACGGCTTCGAGGAGGAACGATGACCGACCTGACCGGGGAGGTCGCTTGGGTCACGGGCGCCGCACGCGGCCAGGGCCGCGCCCACGCTCGCGCGTTGGCGGCAGCGGGAGCCCACGTCATCGTCAGTGACATCGCCCGGCAGGTGCCGACGGTCCCCTATCCGATGGCTACCGAAGAGGAGCTTGCTACGACGGTCGCTGAGATCGTCGCCGACGGCGGCCGGGCCACGGCAGCGCGGTTGGACGTGCGTGACGCTGCGGCAGTCAACGAACTCGTCGACGCGATCATGGCCGAGCACGGCCGGCTCGATATCCTCGTCGCCAACGCCGGCGTCTGCGCCTTCACGCCGGTCGAGGAGATCGGTGACGACCAGTGGGCCGACATCGTCGATACCAACCTGACCGGGACGTTCCACTGCGTGCGCGCCGCGGTCGGAGCGATGAAGGCAAACGGTCGCGGCCGGATCGTCGGAGTGTCGTCGGGCGCGGGACGCGGTGGCATGCGCGATCTTTCGCACTACGCCGCCACCAAGTGGGGCATCATCGGCTTCATCAAGTCGGTCGCCCTGGAGGTCGGCGCATACGGCATCACCGCCAACGTGGTGTGCCCGACGTCGGTGAATACTCCGATGGTCATGAACCCGACCACCTTGAGGCGGTTCCGGCCAGACCTCGACGACCCCAAGCCCGACGACGCGCGGTCGGTGTTCGCCGGTCTCGGCCCGCTGGGTGTGCCGTGGCTCGAACCCGCCGACGTCACCCGCGCGGTCCTGTACTTCGTCGACGATCCTGGCCTCACTACTGGGACCGTGCTGGAGGTCAATCTGGGGACAACGGCCACGCGCGGGTGACCGGCCGGAGCGGCGCACCCACGTAGG
The DNA here is from genome assembly GCF_054823965.1 of Gordonia sp. GN26. NCBI lineage: Bacteria > Bacillati > Actinomycetota > Actinomycetes > Mycobacteriales > Gordoniaceae > Gordonia > Gordonia sp. GN26. Next base: position 22,564 of record NZ_JSYC01000057.1, read on the forward strand.
TGCGTCGCTGCCTCTGGGACAATGGGCGGCATGGTCGAACAGAGCATCTGGATGCAACAGGTCGCAGCGAATCCCGATCACTCCACCTGGTACGTCGAGCGCTTTCGTGCGATGGCGGCGAAGGGCGACGACCTGGTCGGTGAGGCTCGACTGATCGACGCGATGGCAGCGCGCAGATCCCGCATCCTCGACGCAGGGTGCGGTCCGGGACGTGTCGGTGGATATCTGGCCGAGGTCGGGCACGACGTGGTCGGCGTTGACGTCGACCCGGTGCTCATCGCGGCAGCGGAAGAAGACCATCCCGGGCCCCGATGGTTGGTCGGCGATCTGGCCGAGCTGGATCTGCCGGCGCACGGCATCGAGGAACCGTTCGACATCATCGTCTCGGCCGGCAACGTGATGGCGTTTCTCGCGCCGAGTACGCGCGTGACCGTCCTTGAGCGACTGCGTGCTCACCTTCGCGAGGACGGACGTGCGGTGATCGGGTTTGGTGCCGGTCGGGACTACCCGTTCGACGAGTTCCTCGACGACGCGGCGTCGGCGGGCTTCACTGACGACGTACTGCTATCGGCGTGGGATGTTCGGCCGTTCACGGCGGAGTCGGAGTTTCTTGTCGCGGTGCTTCGTCCCGCGTAAGTGCTGCTAGGACGTCGGCAAGATGTGCCCCTGATCGCAGCTAGGCCGACCGTGGCTGGGTAAGCCGGGATGGTCGCTCTACGGCGTGGGCCGCGGCGCGAGATAGTGCGGCTTCGCTGTTTACGGCATCAGAATTTCGGGCGCAGCTCAATCGCGTTCGGTCAGTTCAAGCCAATCCAAGATCACTAACGAGCTGACGAGCGCGGTTCGGCTCGCCTATCTCGACCGATATCAACCTCACCAGGCGATCGACAGCTTTCCGAGCAAACTCGTCGTCTGACCTGATCAATCCAGCGACCTCCCGCGACAGTCCCGCCTCGAGGTCGAGTCGCGCGACATCCTGCGCGGTAGCGCCGGGCGGCATCTCTGCCAAATCCCACCACCTCGAATGTCGGAGAGCAAACCAGGGATCCGCCGGCTTAGGTGCTGCCTTTCTCGGACGGAATGGTGAGAGGCAACTACGGAGCTCGTTACGGACATCGCTTAAGTGAGCCCGCCGGGGGAACCCACGCCGAACTCGCGCGATACCCCAGAGCAGCGTGACTAGGTCGTAGGGCGCCTGGTGGTAATCGCCTTCAGATACACGCTTCAGCGAATCAAGTTCCCTGAGGTAGCGGAGCTTGCTTACTTGCTCGTCGCGCGGGATATGCACGGGCCCCGACAATGTGCGTTCATAGTTAGCAGCGGCCGCTACCGACGGGGTCGGCACCTTTGGCGTGGTTTGGGTGCGACTCGATTTTCGGATGGACGCGATCGGTTGCCCTGAATCCCGTAGTCGCCAGCGTTGCCAACCGTCAATCACCTCAGGGTCTTCGAAACCATAGTGCGTTACGACGGCTCGCGCAGCTTCGTCTGGACTATCGAAATCCCGTCGACCCTCGACCTTCTCGTTAAGGCGCACTGTCCCCTTGTCAGGATCAAGGGTCGCTCCTGGCATGTGGCCGCCCTCGCATTCAATGTAGATGCGCGGGAATCGCCCCTCCTTCTTGGACTGTGCGACCGCCGACTCGGGACGTCCCGGCAAGGTGAGCTGGCGAACCCCATAGGGGTGCGAGGGCACCTCGGGCGCCGAATTGAGAACAACCGAGGATCGCTGTTTCGAGGCCAGGTCCTGACGCCGCGGCCCCGGATTCTTCAGACCCTCCGACGACGAAACGGGTGGTTTTGCAACGTCATTGAGTCCAGCAAGCCCTCGGACCGCTACGGATCCCTCCGGTTGGTCCTCAACCGACCGAAGCTGATCCATATCAAGACGTGCTAGGACCGCCTCACTGCGAGCATTGACCTCCTGGACATCCATACCCAGTCGCTCGGCGATCTCACTCGTACCGATTGGGTCGCTACCGCCTAGCCCGAACCTCAAGATGAGGATCTGTGCGTCTAGCGGTTCCAACAGAACAAGCGATGCGAGAACTGCGTCGATTGCTTCGGGCCTACCGGTGGACGTGGTGGAGTACACGTGCTGTCGAATCAGTTCAGCCCGCTCCTGCGCGGCAGCTGCGCTCTCTGCGACAGTCTCTGTGGCGCGCTGGGCCGCCTCGTATGCGACTACAGCGCCATCTGCCTCTGCAGAATTCACCGACGGAAGCCACGAATCGAGCAGTAGCCCAACGTGTTCAGGTTCGGTCCTGACCACCTCATCGGCGATGTCGGTCAGTTGATTCAGGAAGGTTTCATGGGCGCCCAGCTTCGGGTCCTCGGAACTGTTCTCCGCGAACATGATGATGAACACAGCGGGACGTCCGTCTGCTTTCGGGCGTATCACCCGACCCATGCGCTGAATCATCTGTCTGCGGGACTTACTGGCCGCCAGAACGATCCCTACGTCCGCCTCGGGGACGTCGATCCCTTCGTCGAGCACTTTTGGAGCGGTGAGTGCGGTGATACTGCCATTCTTGAACATCTCGAGGAGTCGGACGCGGTCGCGCCTAATCAGATCGCTTGTATAGGGCGCTGCTGGGACGCCTTGCCTGAGCATCGCCTCTGCGGCACTTGCTGCGGCCGCCTTGGTCTCAGCGAAGACGACGGTTTTTCCGGTAGGACGCAACGCTGTCGCGACCGTCGCGAGGGCATCGTTCTTGGCCTCGATCCCAGCCAGAAGTTCTTTACGGTCGGAGAAGGCCTTCAGGTATCGCCGCGCGGAACGTGTTGACTCGTCTGCGAACGCATCTTTCGCCAACACCTGAGCGTCACGAAGGAAGAGTCCGAAAGGTTCAGGTGAGCAGCCATACTCGACGATTAGTCGGTTCCGCTCCTGCCTGGCTACTTGGTCATATTGTTCATAGCGCGCCCTCTCCTGCGGGGTAAAGGGTACAGGCACCAGGGCGACCCGGACTGGCGCAAGGATTCCGTCACGGTAGCCGCGCTCATAGGTGCACCCGACAATCGTGGAGCCGAAGTAGGGTGTCAGCACCTTCTCGACGCCGTCGTCACTTCGCTCGAAGGTTGCGGTCAGCCCTAGCCGGAGCTCAAATGCTGGACTCAACGCTTTGGCGAAGCTATCGGCGCCGTAACGATGGACCTCATCGGCGACGATGAGCGCCCCAGCGCCGGGCTGGTCTCGACTGGCTTCATCGATGGATGAATGGACCGTTGAGATGAGGACGTCCCGACGACGAAACGTGTCGGTGAACCCGTCCCCTCGCCTGCCAACGCGCGCTCGGAACTCAGTAGAGGCGAATCGCTCATACCACTGGCGAAGAAGATCACGTGACGGGACGATGATCAGGACTTGGCGGTCCTCTGCCAGCGCTTCAGCAACCGCAGCAACGCCAACCTCAGTCTTGCCCGAGCCCGTCACTGCTTCTATGACGCCACGCCGACCCGCTGCGCGCCACTTCCCTAGCGCTTCAACCTGCCATGCCCGCAGCGCGCGCTGGGCGGTCATGCTTCACCTTGCGCGTGCATCCACACATCTGCTCCGTGGCGACGCTCGCGAATGAGCTGCTTCTGATTCACGAGTTGATCGAGAAACGCCAAGGCTTCGGTTTCACTCTGCTTAGTAATTCGCGACGCGCGATCGACCGTCAGCGGCAACTGCGACCACGCGGCCGCCAGCAGAACTTGCTTGATGGTTTCAGGATGCGGAGTCGTTCGAGGCGCGGACGTTGCAGTGGCCGGCGGGGTATCCACTTGTTGAACGTTCGCTGGTGGATTCTCGGTAGTCGACGAGGTCGACCCTTCGGCGTCACTGAGCTTCCACTCGAGTTCGCCCGCAGCCACCAGTGTTTCGATTGCCGCCTCGACTCGCTGATACGGCACGCAAAGATCGTCTGCCAGCTGGTCGACCTCGATGCGCCCGCGTTCGCTGTTGTATCGGACGACCGAGAGAATGTCTTCGTCCGACATCTCAGCCGGCTGATCGTTAGGCTTAGTCTTCGGATCTGACGGCCTTGACACTAAGACTGGCGTTTCAACTACAGACTCACCCTCGGCCCAGTTCGACGTCGACTGATCATCGTTGCGAAGTTTCGGCTCCACCACACGTAAGGTCGGCGGCGGGGTCACGAGCGTGGGTGGAGGCAATACACCCGAACCCCACCCATCCTCGGGTGTCCGCGATGATTCGTCGATCTCACCTGACGTGGTGGTCGGCAGCGAAGTCTCCACCGACGACCCGTCAAAGGGCGGATTGAGCGATGTGGATTCGTGATCTTGCCCGGCTGGACCAGTTTGGCCGTATTGGTGCAATCCTGGTGCCGATTGACCGTCATCAGGATCTGTTGCGATTGCAGTGATTGGCTCGGTCTGAGCGACAGAGCTAATCGAACTAGCGCCAAGCGGCTTGATTCCGAGCCGGTCCAGTTCTGACCAAAGTCCTGACATCGCTTCGATCGGATCGAGGTAGTACTCCGACTCGCGCACCCGCCAGAATGTCCAGCCGCATCGGCGGAGTTCGGTTTCACGTTCGAGGTCGGCACGGATCTGTTCCGGAGTGGAATGGAAAGCGTCGCCGTCGCATTCGACGGCCAGCCGCGAGGCCCCACCGGTCACGACAAGGTCGATCCGCCGGTTGTTGACTTCGATCTGCGGGTTGACGTGGTATCCGCGCGCAACGATGTCGTTAAACACTCGCTGCTCGAAGAGGCTGTCAAAGCGGTTGTCCCGTACATGGCGGCTTACGTTCTCTGGAATTGGTTCTGCGAGAGCAGGTGCCGTGGATGTCACGTGTTCAAGAAGTGATCGCCGGAAGTCAGAAGAACTCAGACGATCAACCGTGACCGAGTGGAACAGCCACATCTGATCCTTCGCACGTGAGGCGCCCACGTTGAATCGCTGCGCGTCCTGGGTATTCGTCCGCGCACGGAAGGACTGTTCAGGAGCGACAACCATCGACAAGAAGATGACGTCTCGCTCGTCGCCCTGGAAGTCTGGGGGTGTTCCTACGCGGAAACGCCTTTCCTCCCAGTCTTCTTCGGACACTCGACCACGAAGCTTGTTCATGATCATGTTGACCTGGCCTTGGCCCTGCAGTACGACGACACCCATGGTCTTGGCGTCGTACGCCGGATCGCTCAGACACACTGCCACCTGGTTGGCAATCGCCTCGGCTTCCGCAACATTGACCAGAGACGCATCTTTGCCATCGACCGTGGCACCTGGAACGTATGTCGCACGCAATGGTGGGAGTCGATCGGCGCCGAACTGTCGTACCGGAACGAGTGGCGAGTCTCGGTAGAACTGGTTGCTCGACCAACTGATGATCTCTGGCATCGATCGGAAGTGCTCGCGCAGCCGGACGACCTGCCCGAAACGGGACCGCAAGAGCGAGAACAGGCTTGAGCGAGGTGTGAACGACGTCCGCACATGGTCAGGCAGATCGGGAAGAAGTGAGTCCAGGCGCGCGAACACGCTCTCGAGTGTTCCCATTGCCACTTCACTTGGCGTGCATTGTTTGTCGTCGCCCACCACAATGACGCGCGGTGCTAGCCAGAGCAGGAACAGACTCGTGATATCAACCTGGCTGGCCTCATCAACGATGACGACGTCGAAGACCCCGGGTGTGGGCGGAATGGAAGCCAACACCTGTTGCGTGGGCATGACCCAGGCGGGAACTGCGCTCTGCGCTTCTTGCATCGCTTGTCGTGCGGCCTGGCGATATCTCTCGGCGTATCTGCCAGTGCCTTTGCCTACTGAATGCACGTGTTCGCGATACGTCTGCAGGGCGGTGACCTCGGTCGCAGTCATTCTCGCGAGGCAGCTCTTCCAAGCTTTCTCAGCCGCGAGCCGCGCTGTGTACGTGGCGATGTCGGATGTCGCTGCGTCGAGCTCTTCACTAAGCCGCGCCTCGCGCCCCGGCTGGCGCTGCTCCGCCACCCAGTCCGAGGCCAACCGCCAATGCCACGCGCGGGCTATCTGATCCGCCCGAACATCCCAGTGCGGGTCATCCGCGGCCTGCAGGAGCTCCGCCGCGAACATCGGCGACGACGTCTTCAGCTCGCCAAGCAGTGTCTCGACTGTGTGAAACTCGTGCTGCTGCCGTGCTGCAAATTGGTAACCCCCAATCGCCGCATTGAACGCTTCGAGATCAGCACTCTCGATTGCGGTGATGAGCGCCGACGACTCCGGTGAACCCCCCTCACTGAAGACACGATGAAGGGAGGTCACGTGCTCCGACAACTGACGCTGGGCCTTTGTTCGGCGAATCGCCACAGATACCGCAGCCGCGACCGAGGCTATCGTCGCAGCCTCGTCGACCGACCCGATGCGTAGACGCCGGGCGGTCCGATGTTCGACGAGCACCTGGACGTTGGTCCGGGCTTCAAGCAGCTGATCGATGAGCGTGAGTTGCGTCCGCACGTAGCGGAGCGCATTCACCTGCGCGGTTCGACTCGCGATATCCGGTGTCGTCACGCCAAGGTCCGCAAGAATCTGTCGCGCCGAAGCGATTGCGTCCATCGCGTGAAGGTGCGTAGATGCGACTCGGAGTGACTCGGACGTGGAGACCTGATCTCCGTCTACTGTCAACGCCAATTCGAGTGCGTCGTAGGCTTTTTGCTCGTCTGTTCGTCGGAACCTGCCACGCCATTCTGCTCCCGCTTCGAGACGACCCAACCACGCATCAATCGTCTTGAGGGTGCCTCGACTGACTTGCGGAGCCTCTACCTGCGAAACACCGATCTCACGGTCGGCGCCCAGGGCGGCATCGAGCAGATCGTCGACCATACTCATGCGGTCCCACAGGTGCCCGATGCTTCCGGACAGCACTCGGTCGGCCAACTGCGCCAACTCCGCAGGTAACGCCCGAACCTCTTCAACCGCTCCGCCGAGCGCTTGGCACCTGTCTCGAATCTGTTCAGAAGTAGCGGTATCGACATCCTTGATGATCGCCAGGATCTCTGCGGCTTGATCGTCGACCCGAGGGCCATCCTGGAGTGCTTCCTCGAACAGGCTCGCGATGCGGTCAGGCGGCAGCAAGATGTCGTTGAGAGGCGGAAAGGCCTGCGTCGCCCGTGACTTGTGCTCCGGCGTCAGGGCGCGCAGCAGTCCGATCAATTTCGCGAACGAACTGGGGTCTAAGGGTGGGTTGGGTGTGTATAGGGGCCCCGGGAGCCAGTCCAGCTGCGCCTCGGTCTCCCCAAGCGCACGCACGATGGTTGCCAAAGTGCCGCTGTAGCCGGGAGCTATCTCCGGGTGTTGGTAGAACTCCGATTCCCGAAGAGAGCGGATAGCTTCCAGGATCGTCGAACGCTTTGCGCGTGCCTGCCTGCGTTTGTCGGAGAGATCGTCAATCAATCGCTGAGAGACTTCCGGCACGAAGGAGGTCTTACGTCCGGCGATCGTGGCCACACTGCGGTTGAGTTCCTGGCTACCACCGCGGGCCAGATCGGTGATCGAGACGCACAGTTCCTGCATGTCTGGAGGTAGCTTGTCGCGCAGCACTTGAAGTGCCTGCGACTTCTCGCTCGTCACGAGGACACGCTGCCCCTGAGCCAGCAGCGCGGAGACAAGATTCGCGATCGTGTGCGTCTTGCCTGTTCCCGGAGGACCTTCGACCACAACACCGCTGTCCCCGCCGAGACGGTCGATGATCTTGGCCTGCTCTGCATTGGCCGGTAGCGGAAAGAGCGGGTCGTCGGCGAGCTGAGCAGGCGCCGTGGCGCCGGTGGCCTCGAGCCACCTCACTCGCTCCGCCGGTTCGATAGCTGTAACCAGCTGCGCGAGCCCGAGGGGCGTCTGTGACCCCTCCGTGGCGGCGTGGTTGATCATCTGGTTGTAGTACTCCGCGAGGGCAAAGGCGCCCCGTCGTCGCAAGATCAGTGCAGGAGACAGCCTCAGTGATGCCTCACGGGTCGCCTGAAGAGGCGCTTCAAGCACGTCCTCAACCTCAAGCGGCACGCTCAGAGCCCGTGACACCCAGTCCTTTAGGAAGACCAGGACGGATTCGTCGAGCGGCGATAACGATTCACCGAGCTTCTTCTGGAGCGCGATCGTCCCCGATTCGTCGAAGATCTCCATCCCGGTCAACAGCTGACCGTCTTCGAGTCGCGGCGCCGACATCTCCACAAGCCTGACTACGAGGTCGCCGGTGTCGTCGTCCCGTTCTACCAGCACTTCCTGGCTGATCAGGTGGGTGTTCACTCGCGTCGTACCGGTGACCTGAGACGGAAGAGTCAACAGCCCGGTGGCGACGACGAGCTCAACGGACTCCGGTCGCATCTTGAGTTCTTCCATGCTCGCGCTGAGCGACTGGTAGAGCTCGTAGGCGGGTCGCCGTACCCGATCAGTCTCGGCCCACGCGTTCCACGTCAGCTGCCAACGTTCAAACGCCGAACGTGCCTTATCGACGAGGTGTTGAGGCTGTTCATCGTCGGGCCGGCGCTCGATAAATCGCGGACCCGCGGAATCACTGCGTGTGAGATCGGTACGGTCAGTCCAGTCATGGAGGCTCTTCGGTACGGTGGGCGGCGCCTCGAGATGCACCTTGGGGGCACGGACCAAGACGTCGCCGGCCGCAGCTCCGCGGTCGACATCGAACGCGCCAAACTTCGGGTAGAGCCACTGCACACTTTCGTGCCGTTCGACATCAAGGACCGCGCTAGTACGAGCTTTGACGATCTGCTGCAGGAACTGCATCAGCCGACTGACGCGATCCTTCAGGACAAGGTCACTCTCATCACTTGCCACGAACACACCCACCACTTCACACGCCGCTGGGACAGCGACCACCGAACCCGACCGGTGCTTAGGCTAACGAGTTCCTCCGACAGAACGGACGGTGGAGGTCGTTTGTGTCCCTAGCTTCATCTGTTCGGACTAAAACGGCGCTATCGTCTGTTCGGACGAATTCAGCACGGTTTCGTTTCTGCTGCAGAAAGCCGGATTCTAGGGCCGCCACGAGCGGTTCCGGAATTGCGCCGGTAGGCAACAAGCCGCGCATCGGGGACACAACGAACGACACTCAAACAAGGTGTCCGACTTACGTGATCTACTCCATTCGTGGCCGATGCCTTTTCTCCTGGAATCTACGAATCCGTTCTGACGGAGCGCTTGTCGAAGCGACTAGCGTCAACGGACCTGGTAGCAGAGTTTGCCGAGATCTCATCGGGTTCGGAGCCTCATGTTTATGCACGGCACGTCGCGGCGGTCGTTGAACGCCATCTCAGCACGTTGCCGGAAGGGGCCAGGAAGGAATCGGCGAACGCCATCCTGGCCCACATCACCGCCGGCGGCGACGAAGCAATCTCGCGTACCGAGGTGTTGGCCTCGCTGCACCCTGTGAGCGCATCGGCTCCGACTCGTCCGGCAACGCCGTTGTCGGAGGTCGCCCTGCTGACCAACCGTCGCGACGAGCCCAACATGGCGAGCGAAATATCGCGCGAACTCGCCAGCGCCGATCGCGTCGATCTCCTCTGCGCGTTCATCCGGTTTGCCGGCATCTCAGTCATCGGTCGTGAGCTGCAGGCGCTGCGTTCACGTGGCGTCCCCGTGCGAGTAATCACCACGACCTACCGTGGCGCTACCGAACGTCGCGCCGTCGACGAGCTCGTTACGAAATACGGCGCCGACGTTCGCGTGCGTTACGACACCGCGACTACCCGCCTGCACGCGAAGGCCTGGCTGTTCCGACGGAACTCCGGTTTCGATACTGGCTATGTGGGGAGCTCGAACCTCTCAAGATCGGCAATGGTCGACGGCCTCGAGTGGAACGTCCGGATTTCTGGTGTCAGCACGCCCACTCTCATCCGAAAGTTTGAAGGCGTCTTTGACACCTACTGGAATGACCCCGCATTCAAGCCATACGACCCAGCTACTGACGCCGAGAAACTCGACCAAGCCCTGTTTGAGGCAGGCGGCGGCAAAAGCGGGCGAGAAACCATCACTGTCTCAGGGCTCGACGTCCAGCCTTGGCCGCACCAAGAGCGCGTTCTAGAAGCGCTCGAGGCAGCTCGCGAAGTGCACGACCACCACCGCAATCTCATTGTTGCGGCTACCGGAACCGGCAAGACCGTGATTGCTGCCCTCGACTACAAGCGCCTGTGCGAACAGGCCGGCAAGCCGCTGAGCCTCTTGTTCGTGGCACACCGCAAGGAGATTCTCGAACAGTCCCTGCGGAAATATCGGGAGGTTCTCGGAGATGGCAGCTTCGGGGAACTGTACGTCGATGGCCACCGGCCGACCGACTGGCAACACGTGTTCGCCAGCATCCAATCGCTCAGCGGTCGTGATGGCGACGGCGTTGACGCTGCCACATTTGACGTCGTCGTTGTCGACGAATTCCATCACGCAGCGGCATCCACGTACACCTCACTGCTACAGCGGATTACGTCTTCTGAGCTCCTAGGCCTAACCGCAACGCCTGAACGCAGCGATACCCTCGACATCCTCCACTGGTTCGGCGGCCGACCGACCTACGAACTCCGGTTGTGGGACGCTCTCGAGCAGGACCTGCTTTGCCCGTTCCACTACTACGGCATCGCCGACAACACTGACCTGCGCGACCTGACGTGGTCTCGCGGCGACTACCGGATCTCTGATCTCGAGAATGTGTATACGGGGAACGACGCACGCACGCGACTCATACTCAACGCCGTGCGTGACTATGTGGCAGACCCTTTCGCGATGCGCGCGCTTGGTTTCTGCATCTCGATTGCACACGCCAACTACATGGCCGACGCCTTCTCCAAGCAAGGCATTCCCGCTGTGGCTATTTCGGCTGACACACCTCGTGCCGTTCGCGCGCAGGCGTTTTCTGACCTGCGCGCGGGTGCAGTTGCCTGTCTCTTTGCCGTTGACCTCTTCAACGAGGGCCTGGATCTTCCCGATGTAGACACCTTGCTGATGCTCCGGCCCACTCAGAGCGCCACCGTCTTTCTTCAGCAACTGGGGCGTGGGTTGCGACGCAGCAGGCGCAAGGCCGTGCTCACAGTGCTCGATTTCATCGGCCACCACCGCGCAGAGTTCAACTTCGCCCCTCGGTTTAGCGCACTTACCGGGACACGTGGAAACCGACTGGTGGACGAGGTCTCCGATGGCTTTCCTTTCCTTCCGGGCGCTAGCCGGATCGTCATGGATCGGCAGGCCCGAGAGATCGTCCTCGAGTCGATCAAGCGAGGGCTGCCTACCAATCGCCGTACGGCGCTGATCGCGATGGTGAAGGAAGCGAACACGAACGATTTGAGCGACTTTCTGGCGCAGACAGATAGCGATCTGTCGCTCGTGTACTCAGGCAGCGGAACTCGCGCGTGGACGCCACTCCTTCGGGATGCTGGATTGCCGACGCTGCCGTCCGGTCCCGACGAAGACTCGCTCGCCAAGCGCGTCCGCGCGCTCGCGCACGTCGACGACCTCGAACGCGCAAAGCTCTATCGCCGGCTGGCCACTCCGGGCGGACCCTCGTATCACGAACTCACGCCGCGCGGGCAGACTCTCGCACGGATGCTGTTCTTCACGCTGTGGTCCGATAAGGGAGGTTTCACCAGCTACGACGCCGGGTTTCACTTCCTGCGCGCACACAAGGCGATCTGCGCGGAGATCGGCCAGCTACTCGAAATCACCTCGGCCGGGATCCATCACGTCCCACGGACCGTCGACGGTCTCCCTCTTCAGACCCATGCCCAGTACCGGCGTGAGGAGGTGCTGGCGGCCACCGGCTTTGCCAACTGGGAGCGTAAAGCACGAGGACAGGCTGGCGGCGTTACCTGGAGCGGCAGTATCGGCGCCCTCTTCGTGAACCTCCACAAAGACGAGCGGGAGTTCAGTCCTTCCACGATGTACCGCGACTACCCCATCTCGCGGGACACCTTTCATTGGGAGTCGCCGAACAACACTGCCGTCGACTCCCCAATGGGTCGGCGATACGTGGAGCAGCGCGACAACGGGTGTGACGTCCTGCTGTTCGTTCGCGACCGACCCAGTGGTGCGTTTGGTGCGGAGCCCTTCATCTTCTTAGGTCCGGTCGACTATGTCAGTCACCGCGGTGAGCGACCGATCGCGATCACGTGGAAGTTGCGTCGGCCTATGCCGATGGACGTGTTTGAGAGCGGCTCGGTGGTGGCAAGCTAAGCGGCTAACGAAGACGAACGACCAGCACTAGCTCCGTCGAAAAACTCCCCGGCGTAGAGCTTTGCGAAGTGACGAGACGGTGACAGCCCTAGCGGGCTGAATTGCCATTGGCGCGAGCGCCCGCTGCCACGTAGGTGCGCCTGCCGCAGCAGACTATGTCATCGCCAGGGCATTCCGCAGAATCTGGCAGCGCACTTCGATCCGGTCCGGATCACAAGTCGACCGGACGTTCGCCACAGCGTGGGGCACCGCGACCGCGCAAGCAGGCCGGTCGTCGAGAACTCGACTGTAGACAGACAGTAGTGCCCCATAGAGTGGTGTAACTCG
>NZ_JSYC01000058.1:0-41918 GCF_054823965.1 Gordonia sp. GN26
AGCTTGCGACGAGCCGTATCGAAACCAGCCCGACCTCGATACACGGCGTCCTCGCTCCGCTCGGTCGACGCACTCGGCCGGCAGCGACCCTCACACCTCCATCAGGCAGTACCCGATCGACTCGGGTTGGAGGAACGTCCAGCGGGCCTCGCCGGCGGCGCAGGTGATGGTCGACGCGCCTCGTCTGGTCACCTGCGCGAGCACCGTCCGCAACGCGGGTGCGCTCGCGCACGGGACCTCGCGATAGTCGGCCAGCGACCCGCCCTCCTTCGGGATCAGGTAGCAGAGTCCCTCGTAGAAGTTCGGCGTGAGGCACAGCTTCCGGGTGCTGTTCGGAAAGGTCAGCGTCGAATTCTGTTCGCTGGCACAGGGAGTCGCGGTGGGGACGATCGACGCGGTGTAGAAGTTCATGCCCGCCGAGTCGCAGTCCACCTTCGACGCCAGCACCGTCGTCGACGACCCGGCCTGCATGGCGATGTTCACGCACTCGCCGGCCTGCACGTCGTCAGGCCCCGTGACCGACAGCGGCGTCGTATCGGTGGTGCGCGCCGCGGGACTCTGGCTCGGGGTGGTCGCCGCCGGCGCCGACGCGGTCGTCGACGTTCCGGAAGCGTCGGGCGTCGACGACACCTTGGTCGCCACGTAGACGACGCCGGCGACGATCGCGAGGACCAGAACCAGCGCCACGGCACCGAGCGCGATCAGCACCCCCGCCCCCTTCTTCTCCGACGGCGGCGGCGGGTAGCCGGGTTGTGACGAATAGCCCTGGTATCCACCGGGATACGTCCCCGGTGGGAGCTGTCCGGGCGGATGGCCCTGTGTCCCAGGTGAGGCCGCAGCGGCCGGCCGGCCTCCATACGGCGGCTGCGGTGGCTGATGGGCATCCGGCTGCTGAAAGGAAGCACCCGGCGGTCCGGGCGCGGTCAGTGCACGTTGGAGTTCGACGCCGAACTCGCGGCACGACGGGTAGCGACGACCGGGCTCCTTGGCCAGCGCGCGGTTGAACACCGCGTCGGCGGCGGGTGAGATCCCGGGACGCAGGCTCGACAACCGCGGCGGCATCGACTGCAGGTGGTGGGCGATGATCGACGCCGTGCTCGCGCCCTGGAACGGCGGTCGGCCGGTGAGGAGTTCGAAGACGGTGGCGGCGAGGGCGTACTGGTCGGCGCGGGCGTCGACCGCGTCGCCGAGCAGCTGCTCCGGCGCAGCGTAGGCCACGGTGCCGAGGAAGACGTTCGTCGACGTCAGGTGGCTGACGTCCTGCTCAGACTTCGCGATCCCGAAGTCCGCGAGCAACACTCGCGGTTCCGGACCGTCGAGTCCCTGGAGCAGGATGTTGGCGGGTTTGACGTCGCGGTGCAGCAGGCCGGTCGCATGGGCGCGGTCGAGGGCGGCGCCGACGGACCGGACGATCGCGATGACAGTGCGGGGGTCGAGGCCCTGCGGGGTCTTCCGCAGCAGTTTGAGGGCATCGATGCCGTCGATGTACTCCATCGCGATCCACAGATGACCGTCGTACTCACCGGAGTTGAAGATCGTGACGATCGCCGGATGCACGACGCTCGACGCGTGTTCGGCCTCTTTGACGAAGCGTTGCCGGTACATCGGGTCGCGGCTGAGTTCCGCGGGTAGGACCTTCAGCGCCTCGTCGCGCGGCAGATGTGGGTGCCGGGCCAGGTAGATCTCGCCCATTCCGCCTCGACCGATGAGTCGGATGATCGTGTAGCCGGCGAAATGCTCGCCGGGGTTCCGCGGCATCGCCCCTCCTCATCCTTCTCGGGCAGGTGCGCCAAGTCTGCGCCTCCAGACCGTGTGCGGCGACCACAATGCGTCCCGGTGTCACTCGACCGGACCACCCCGGGTGGGCGTGACCCGCGCGGCGACGGGTTCAGCCGCCGGACAGCGACGCCAGGCAGAACACGCGCGGCTCGGGCTTGTCGTAGGTGGCCTTGACCTGGCCTTCGGCGCATTCGAGGGAGCCACCCCCGTCCGTCTCGACGCGATAGATCGCGGCTTCGGCGCGCGCGTCGGCGTTGCAGTCGACGTTCTTGAAGTCGACCAACGAGCCACCTGCCGACTGCGGGATCTCGTAGCACTGGCCCTGCACGAAGTTCGGCATCAGGCAGAGCCGATCAGAGGTGTCCGGGAAGGTCAGGTAGTTCTCGTACTCTCCGCATTCGCCGGGCACGACCTGGGAGGCGATGAAGGTCATCCCGTCGGCGTCGCACTCGGCCTTCGTCGCCTCGACGTTCGACTTGTCGCCGTCGGCCGACCTGACCTGTACGCATTGCCCGATCGCCACGTCGGTCGGCTTCGAGACGTTGTTGGTCACGCGGTCGACCGAGGAACACGCGGCGAGAACGAACAGCGCGGCACACCCCACGATCGCGGTGACCCCATGTCCCGCGCGACCATGCTGGTGAACCCGACCATGCTGGTGAACCACCACCGGCGCTGTCATGCGAGGGATCGTACGCTGCGGCGACGTGGCGAAACGCGGAAACAATCGGGCAGCTCGGAACGAGTCCCAATTCTGCGCCGCGAGCGATGTGCCACCCTGGACGCATGTCCTTCGAGAGCAGGACCGCAACCCGTTTGCGGCCGTTCATGACCACGATCTTCGCCGAGATGTCGGCCCTCGCCGTCGAGCACGGCGCCATCAACCTGGGGCAGGGCTTCCCCGACACCGACGGCCCGGAGTCGATGCTCGAGGCCGCCCGCCGCGCCATCACCGACGGCCACAACCAGTACCCGCCCGGTATCGGCGTCCCGGAGTTACGACACGCGGTCGCACGTCACCAGCGCGAGCAGTACGGCCTCGACTACGACCCAGACCGCGAGGTGCTCGTCACCGTCGGCGCCACCGAGGCGATCGCCGGCGCCGTCGTCGGACTCATCGAGCCGGGCGACGAGATCATCATGATCGAGCCCTACTACGACGCCTACGCCGCCACCGCCGCGATGGCCGGAGGTGTTCGACGCGTCGTCCCGCTCATCCCCGACGGCGACGGTTTCCGCTTGGACCGCGAGCGTCTCGCGGATGCGTTCGGACCGAAAACCGCGGTGTTCATGCTGAACACGCCGCACAACCCGACCGGCACCGTGCTCTCCGACGACGATCTCGCCGAGATCGCCCGACTCTGCATCGAATTCGACGTGATCGTGGTCGCCGACGAGGTGTATGAACACCTGCTGTTCGACGGCCGCACCCACACCCCGATCGCGACCCTGCCGGGTATGAAGGAACGCACGCTCCGGATCTCCAGCGCCGCCAAGACCTTCAACTGCACCGGCTGGAAGGTCGGCTGGATCAGCGGACCGCCCGAACTGATCGCCGCGACCAAGACCGCCAAGCAGTACATGTCCTACGTCGGCTCCGGACCGTTCCAGCCGGCCGTCGCACACGCCCTCGACAACGAACTCGGCTGGGTCCGGGCATCGGCCGCCGCGCTGCAGAACAAGCGCGACATGATCACCGCCGCTCTACTCGACGCCGGTTTCGATGTACACCGCAGCGAGGCAACCTATTTCGTCTGCGCCGACCCACGCCCCCTCGGCGTCGACGACGGCATCGAGTTCTGCCGGTCCCTCCCCGAACGCATCGGCGTCGCCGCGGTCCCGGTCAGCGTGTTCGCCGACGACCGCCAACCCTGGCACCACCTCATCCGCTTCGCCTTCGCCAAACGCGACGACGTCATCGCCGACGCCGCGGAGCGTCTACGAAAGCTGTAACCTCGCTCCTTACGTAGCGAGATCGCAAGCACGGCGCCGCGCCTTGAGTAGCGAGAGCACCACTCCGCTCCTTGAGTTGCGAGCTTGCGAGCACCACTCCGCTCCTTGAGTAGCGAGCTTGCGAGCACCACTCCGCTCCTTGAGTAGCGAGCTTGCGAGCGTATCGAAAGGAAGCGACGCCCCCCCCCCGGCGACCCGAGCTCCAAACACGTTGCGGCAGCTGGCCCCGGATATCGGGACCAACTGCCGCAGGTGCAATCAGCGCAACGCCGGCACCACGTGCTGCTCGAACATCTCGAGGTCCTCGCGGTCATGAGCGACGTTCGGGAAGTAGAAAATCCCGTAGGACATCCCGGCGTCTTCGAGTCCGCGGAGGTTCTCTGCGACCTGCTCCGGCGTCCCGACCGCAGGCATCCCGCGGAAGGCGCCCATGCTGCCCGACGCCGCGTCGGGTCCGACGATCTTCGCGAGCCGCGACTCGAGGTCGTCGAGCTTGCGCTCCACGTCTGCCTCGGTCTCGCCGAGCATCACGTTGTAGTTCGCGGACCGGACAATCGCCTCGAAGTCGCGTCCGAGGTCGGCGCAATGCTGTTGCAGCACCGATGATTTGTGGGCGAAGCCCTCGGGCGTGCCGTCGAAGTTGGTGTAGTCGGCGTGTTGCGCCGCGATCCGCAGCGTCTTCTTCTCGCCACCGCCGGCGATCCACAGGGGCAGCTTCCCGGCCGTCGGCTGCGGCTGACAGATGGCGTCGTTGACGGTGTAGTGCTTGCCGTCGAGGGTGGCGCGGCCGGTCTCCCACGCCTGCTTCATGATCTGCACGCCCTCGTCGAGCCGGGCGAGACGCTCACCGGCCGAGGGGAATCCGTATCCGTAGGCGCGCCATTCGTGCTCGTACCAGCCGCCGCCGATGCCCATCTGCACTCGGCCTCCGGAGATGAGGTCTGCGGTCGCCGCGACCTTCGCCAGGTACATCGGGTTGCGGTAGCTCATCGCGGTGCACATCTGGCCGATGTCGACGCGGCTCGTCGTCGCCGCGAGTGCGGAGACGAGGGTCCAGGCCTCGTGCGTGGCCTCGTCCGTCGGCAGCGGAACGGTGTGGAAGTGGTCGTAGACCCAGACCGAGTCCCAGCCGGCCGATTCGGCGCGGTTCGCGACCGACGACATCACCTCCCACTGGTTCGCCGGGTCGATGCCCACGAGATCAAGCCGCCAGCCCTGGGGAATGAAGAGTCCGAATCGCATGTCGTCGAACCTACCCCGACGCCGACGGCTTGGTGGGGACGAACAGCCCGACTATGGCGGCATCCTGTCGATGGTCAGCCGCACGAATCCGAGCGCTTTCTCGCACAGCAGATTCGCCTCCGTGCCGTCGCGGAGCAGATCATGCATGGTCGTTACGACCACCGCCGAACCGGACTGAACGAACGCGTCACACGAGCCGCGCTCGACACTCACCACGACCGTCCTGCCCGCGATTACGACATCGTCGAGCCACTCGTTGTAATCAGTGGACTGCAGCTGCTTGTAGTCCTGCAGGTTGTCCACGCCCATTCCCTCGAGATTCCCGACGAATTGGCTCAGCGATGGCCGGAGAATGTCATCTCCCTCGAAAAGGTCCCATTGGCACCCTCGCGCGGTCTGGTGGTTGGATGCCGCGACATCTTCGACTGTCGCCGGGTCCAATCCGAATGCCCGCACCTGCTCATCGTCCACGGCAGTGCACGGTTCGTAGGTGGTTCCGTCATTGTTGCGGCTCCACCGATCCGGAAACTCGGTGTCGAACGGGAGTCGGTTCCCAGCATCGTCGGTCTGACGTATCGGCTCGGCCGCCGCGGCCGAGGAGGCCGAGGCCATGGCCTCGGGTTGCGCGCTCGGCACCCCCTCTACGTCACAGGCCACCATCGCCGCGCCGAGTACGGCGACCGCCATGACCAGTGCCAGCCTCCGGAGCTGGCGAGCGGCACCGCCTCCGCAGCTGACCCCTTCGACCCGACGGCATCTCACGAGCTCCAGAGGCTACTCGACAGAGCGCGCCCGATCGCTCGATGACGCCAACCCCACTTACAAGCAGTCCGGACTGTTTGTGTGTTACGCTCGCCACTGTGACCGAGCCCACCAGCACCCCGCGCCGGCGTACCCAGGCCGAACGCACCGCGGCGACCCGCACCCGGGTCCTCGATGCCGCGGTCGACGCATTGGTCGAGGTCGGCTATGCGGCCACCACGACCCAGGAGGTCAATCGGCGCGCAGGTGTGTCCCGCGGCGCATTGCTGCATCACTTCCCCACCCGGGAATCGCTGGTCGTCGCAGCCGTCGGACACCTCGTCGATCGTCGCCTCGAAGAAGTCCTGTCGCGCCCGCGTACGGGCGACGAGGGACTCGAGGTGCTGATCGAGTCGTTCAGCGGACCGCTGTTCGACGCCGCGCTCGAACTCTGGGTAGCGGCACGCTGCGACGTCGAGCTGCGCACCGCGCTGATCCCGCTCGAACAGCGGGTCTCCGACGCCCTGGCCGTTGGGTGCGCCGAGATCTTCGGCGACCGCTACACCCCGGCCGAACTCGAGCTCTCCATCGAACTCGCACGCGGCCTCGCGGTGTCGCGCATCCTGCGATCCCCCGACGCCGACCGCGAATACATCGACCGACTTCTGCCCATCTGGAAGGACCTGTTGAACCATGGCTGACATCAGTTCGCTACCCGAGCACGTCGACGTTCTCGTCGTCGGCGTCGGATTCGGCGGCCTCGCCGCACTGCACCGGCTGCGCAAGGATCATCCCGGTCTGACGACCCTCGCGATCGAGCGCGCCGAGGGCGCCGGCGGGGTCTGGCGCGAGAACGACTACCCCGGCGCGGCCTGCGACGTCCCGACCTCGCTCTACTCGCTGTCGTTCGCCCCGAACCCGGACTGGTCGCACACCTACGGTCGACGCCACGAGATCCACAGCTACCTGCGTTCTGTCGCCGCCGATTACGACGATCAGATCCGCTACAACTGCGCCCTGACCGCTGCTCGGTGGGACGGTGCCGCCCAGGAGTGGGTCGTCGACACGACGCAGGGTCAGATCCGGACCCGCTTCCTCGTCGCCGCTCCCGGCGCACTGTCGGAGCCCGGCGTGCCGGATGTCCCCGGCGCCGACGAGTTCACCGGCAAGATCTTCCACTCCGCCCAGTGGGATCACACCCACGACCTGCGCGGACGCAAGGTCGCCATCGTCGGCACCGGCGCGTCGGCAATCCAGATCGTGCCCGAGATCGTCGACACCGTCGGACATCTCACCGTCTTCCAGCGCACCCCCGCCTGGGTCGTGCCGCGCCTCGACCGCAACATCGGCCCGGCCGAACGCGCCCTCTACAAGCGTGTCCCCGGCGTGCACCGCCTGGTCCGCAAGATGGTGTGGGCCTACCGCGAGGCCTACGTGCTGATGATGGCCCGCAACCCCAAGCTGCTGCCGATCGCGAAAACCCTTGCCCTGGCCCAGCTCCGGGTCCAGGTCCGCGACCGCTCCCTCCGTAAGCGCCTCACCCCCGAGTACACCATCGGCTGCAAGCGGATGCTGTTGACCAACAAGTGGTTCCCGGCCCTCCAGCGCGACAACGCCACCGTGACCGGCGCCATCACCCGCCTCACCGCGAACGGCGCCGTCGACGATCAGGGTCGTGAGCACGAGGTCGACACCGTCGTCTTCGCCACCGGGTTCACCCCCACCCAGCCGCCCATCGCGAAGGCCGTCACCGGCCGCGACGGACGCACCCTGGCCGAGACCTGGCAGGGATCGCCTCAGGCCTACCGCGGCGTCGAGGTCCACGGCTTCCCGAATCTGTTCTTCCTGTACGGACCCAACACCAACCTGGGCCACAGCTCGATCGTGCTGATGCTCGAGCCGCAGGCGTACTACATGTCGAAGACGATCGCCGAGGTCACCGGCTCCGGACACTCCTCGTTCGAGGTCACCCAGGCTGCACAGGACGCCTACAACGCCGAGCTCGACCCCGAACTCGCACGCACCGTGTGGAATTCGGGCGGCTGCTCGAGCTGGTACCTCGACTCCACCGGCCGCAACTCCGTCATGTGGCCCAAGTTCACCAGCGACTTCCGCCGCCAGATGGCGTCCTTCGTGGCCGCCGACCACCGCTTCGACGACGCCATCCCGGCCGTTGCCGAAACCGTCGAGGCCTCCGCCACCGACACCGATCCCGAAAGGACCCTCGCCCAGTGAAAAGACTTGGTCGCAACGACGCCGACCACTACGACGCCATCGTCATCGGTTCCGGATTCGGCGGCTCGGTGGCCGCACTCCGGTTGACCGAGAAGGGTTATCGCGTCGCGGTCATCGAGTCCGGCCGTCGTTTCGCCGACGGCGACCTGCCCAAGACCAGTTGGCGCCTCAAGGATTACGTGTGGGCCCCGGCCCTGGGCATGTTCGGCGTGCAGCGGATGCACCTCCTGCGCGACGTGTTGGTCATGGCCGGCGCGGGTGTCGGCGGCGGCTCGCTCAACTACGCGAACACGCTCTACCGTCCGCTCCCCGCGTTCTTCGACGACCCGCACTGGGGTCGGATCACCGATTGGGCCGCCGAACTCGACCCCTACTACGACCAGGCGTCGCGCATGCTCGGCGTGACCACCTACCCGAAGGTCACGCCCGCCGACCGCGTCATGCGCAAGGTCGCCGAGGACATGGGCGCGGGCGACACCTTCGTGCACACCCCCGTCGGCGTGTTCTTCGGCGAGCCGGGCAAGACCGTCGAGGACCCGTTCTTCGGCGGCGCCGGCCCCGCCCGCACCGGCTGTACCGACTGCGGCGCCTGCATGACCGGTTGCCCCGTCGGCGCGAAGAACACGCTGGTCAAGAACTATCTGTATCTCGCTGAACAGGCCGGTGCGACCGTCATCCCGATGACGACCGTCGACACCGTCCGCCCGCTGTCGGAGGGCGGGTACACGGTCGGGACACATCGGACCGGTCGACGCTGGTCGCGTCGGGGCCGTCGCTCGTTCACCGCCGATCATGTGGTGTTCGCGGCCGGCACGTACGGCACCAACAAGCTGCTGCTCGATATGCAGCAGAGCGGCAACCTGCCCGGCCTGTCGTCGCGTCTGGGCAAGGTGGTCCGCACCAACTCGGAGGCCGTCCTGGCCGCAACCGCCACCGACCTGAGGGTCGACTACACCGAGGGTGTGGCGATCACGTCGTCGTTCCATCCGAACGAGCACACCCACATCGAACCCGTGCGATACGGCAAGGGCAGCAACCTGATCGGAATGCTGCAGGCGATGCTCATCGACGGCGACGGCCGCCTGCCGCGACCACTGGCCGCCCTCGTCGAGATGATCAAGCATCCGCTGGTCACGCTGCGTGGACTCTCGGTTCGACGCTGGTCGGAACGCACGATCATCGCCCTGGTGATGCAGACCGCCGACAACTCGCTCGAACTGTTCGCCCGCCGCGGCCGTTTCGGTCCGATGCTGCGCAGCAAGCAGGGTGCCGGCGATCCCCCGCCGACCTGGATCCCGGTCGGCCACGAAGCCGTCCGCAAGATGGCCGACGAGATCGACGGCGACGCCGGCGGTTCCATCGTCGACTGGCTGAACATCCCGATGACCGCGCACTTCCTGGGCGGTTGCTCGATCGGACGGTCCGCCGCCGACGGCGTCGTGGACCCGTACCACCGCGTGTTCAATCACCCGGGCCTACACATCGTCGACGGTTCGACGGTGTCGGCGAACCTGGGCGTGAACCCGTCGCTGACGATCACCGCCCAGGCCGAACGCGCGCTCGCCATGTGGCCGAATGCCGGTGAGGCCGACCCGCGTCCGGAGCTCGGGTCGGCGTACCAGCCGATCTCCCCGGTGCCGCCGGTGCGTCCGACGGTGCCCGACTACGCGCCCGCCGCGCTGCGGTTGCCGATCACGCCGATCTCCAACGCCGGCTGAGGATTTCGTAGAAGTTGTGGGCGTATGGCGTCCACAACTTCTACATCCCCTCCTTACTGATCACCACACCCCCGGCGGCCGCAGCTGAATGCTGATCCGGGCGCCGACGCCGCGCACCTTGGGGACCGCGTGTTCCCACGTGCGCTGGCAGCTGCCACCCATGACCAACAGGTCACCGGACGACAGGGTGAACTTCAGCGACTTCCCGCCGCCCCGCGGCCGCAGCATCAGCGGCCGTGGGGCGCCGAGGGAGATGATCGCGACCATCGTGTCGTGCGTCGACGCCCGGCCGATGCGGTCCCCGTGCCACGCCACCGAATCGTTGCCGTCGCGGTAGAGGCTGATCCCCGCGGTCGCGAAACCTTCCGGCAGCTCGTCGCGGTAATGCCGCGAGAGCGATGACCGCATCTCGGTGATCAACCCGTCTGGGAACGGATCGTCTTTCTGATAGATCGAGACCAGCCGCGGGACGTCGACGACGCGGTCGTACATCTGTCGTCGCTCGGCTCGCCACGGCACATGACGTCGAAGCCGATCGAACAACTCGTCCGGCCCGCTGATCCAGCCCGGGCACAGGTCCACCCACGCGCCGTCGGTGAGTGGACGCCGCGTCATCGAGGTCGACAGGTCCGAGAGCGCCGGTTCCGCGGCGACCTCGGCGAACAACGAGCCCTGGATGCCGATGGACATGCCCACCACCGTACACCTAGATCGAACGCACGTTCGATAAACCGCTCACTGGTTCCGTTCGCGCTCACCTTTGACGAGTGAGCGCGAACGGAACGAGTGAGCGAAAGTCGGGCTACTCCCCGCCCAGATGTCCGCTCAACCGGCCGTGGCGTTCGGCGCTGGCGTCGTCGAGCCCAACGATCGTGACGTCTTTGCCCTTGGCCTTGTACTTGGTGGTGATGGCGTCGAGGGTCGCAACCGACGACGCATCCCACACGTGCGAGTCACTCATGTCGATGACGACGTGGGACTCGTCGGCGGTGTAGTCGAACTGGTAGACGAGGTCATTGCTCGACGCGAAGAACAGCTCGCCGCGGACCTCGTACACGCGGGTGTCGGGGTCGGGCCCGGCGACCACCACGACCTCCGTCATGTGCGCGACGCGACGCGCGAACAGCACCGACGCGGTCAGTACGCCGACGACGACGCCGTACGCGAGATTCGACGTCGCGACCGTCACCGCGACGGTCGCCAACATGACAGCGGTCTCCGACCGGGGCATGCGGCGCAATGTCTTCGGGTTGATGGAATGCCAGTCGAAGGTGCCGACCGACACCATGATCATCACCGCGACCAGTGCCGCCATCGGGATCTTGGCGACCACGTCACCCAGTCCCACGACGAGGATCAGCAGAAAGACACCGGCCAGGAACGTCGAAATCCTTGTGCGCGCACGGGATTCCTTGACGTTGATCATCGTCTGCCCGATCATCGCGCAACCGCCCATGCCGCCGAAGAAGCCCGTGACGAGGTTGGCGATCCCCTGCCCGACGGCCTCGCGGGACTTGTTGGAGTGGGTGTCGGTGATGTCGTCAACGAGCTTGGCGGTCATCAGCGACTCGAGGAGGCCGACGATCGCGATCGCGAGAGCGTACGGCGCGATGACGGACAAGGTGTCCCAGGTGAACGGAACGTCGGGCAGCAGCAGTGTCGGCAGACTGTCCGGGAGTTCGCCCTCGTCACCGACATTCGGCACCTTGAGGCTCGCGATGAGGGTGACCGCGGTCAGCAGCACGATGGCGACCAACGGCGCCGGCACGATGGTCGTCAGGCGCGGGAACAGGACGATGATCGCGATGCCGATCGCCACCATCGGATACACCAGCCACGGCACGCCCAGCAGGTGCGGCACCTGCGCGGAGAAGATGAGGATGGCCAGCGCGTTGACGAAGCCGACCATCACGCTGCGCGGGATGAACCGCATCAGTTTCGCGACGCCGAGCGCGCCGAGGAGCACCTGGAGGATGCCGCCGAGCAGGACCGCGGCGATCAGGTACTGCAACCCGTGGCTCTCGACCAGTGGCGCGACCACCAGCGCGACGGCTCCGGTGGCGGCCGAGATCATCGCGGGACGACCGCCGACGATCGCGATGGTCACCGCCATGGTGAACGACGCGAACAGGCCGACGCGCGGGTCGACGCCGGCGATGATCGAGAACGAGATGGCCTCGGGGATCAGGGCCAGTGCGACGACGAGTCCGGCCAGGATCTCGGTCCGCAGCCGGCTCGGCGAGCGCAGCGTCAACAGGACGGACTGGCGGTCGGCCGGGGAGATGGCTTCGGGGGCGGCCTTTGCGGAACTCCGCACCGCGGACTCCTCTGTATCGGGAATTGTCGAACCTGCGGACTCTATACGCGCGCGAGGCGTCACTCACACTTTCGAGCCAGGCCGTGAAGCCCGTCCACGCAGGTCAAGCGGCCCCCACCCGATCCGGCAGTGGCCAAGTGCACATTCCACCCACCGCACAGAGGTCGAAATGTGAAGTGGCCCACAGCACTCTATTCGAGTCGATGCTTTAATCATTCCGTTATAAAACGTTACAAGGGGGAACTCGATGAAGCGCTCCGGTATCGCCGGCCTGTTGGCTGCTGCCGCCATGCTGATCCCGATCGCTCCGGCGACCGCCGATCCGGTCGGCGACCTGTTCGGTAGCGCCAGCGGCAGCCTCGACGCCGGAAGTTCGGCCTTCGGGTCGTCGGGTGACAAGGTCACCCACTACGGCAAGCTCGGCCGCCCGGACGCACGCAACGGCGTGAAGTCCATCAACGTCTGGGTCTACAACCCGAAGGGCGTCCGTGAGATCACTCCGGGCACTTTCCCCAAGAACTCGCGTCTCGGCGTGCGCTGGAACTCCATCATCGACGCCGGCCCCATCGTCGACGGCAACGAGTGCCGCATGGAGGTCCGCCTCGCCGGACCCAAGGTTCCCAAGGAAGCCGCGCTGTACAAGACGCAGGACTGCACCGCGGTGAAGTCCTACTTCTTCAAGGGCGGCGGCAACTTCACCATCCGCGTCACCGACCTGGTCTCCGGCGCGTCGAACAGCATCGCGTTCTCGGTCCAGTAGTACCGCGTACTGCCCCAGCTGGTTGGTAGTTGGTAGGTCCGAGGCGCCAGCCGTCCCCTGCTGGCCGAGTAGGACCGAGGCGCAAGCCGTCCCAACGCTGGTTGAGTAGGTCCGAGGCGCTAGCCGAGGACCGTATCGAAACCACTTGTGGACAAAGTGAGATGGCGGCACGGCGCTGTGCGTTTCCGGACCGAGCGCTCAGTCATCTCGATCGATAGTCCTTGCATGGGCGCGTACCTTTACATTCTCGAATGCTCCGACGGCAGTCTGTACGTCGGAAGCACACGAAACCTAGAGAATCGGATCCAGCAACACGACAGCGGGCGGGGTTCGGTGTACACCCGATCTCGCCGACCAGTACGGCTCGTCTACCGACAAGAGTTCGAGCACGTCGGCGAGGCATATGACGCCGAAGTACATCTCCACGGCTGGTCGCGAGCAAAACGCTTGGCGCTCATCAATGGGCAGTTCGAGTTGCTGCCGGAGCTGGCGCGCAAGAAGTGGAAGCGGGACGCCGCCCCGCCGGGCGAATAAGCCCGCTGCGGAGCTGGTTTCGATACGGCTCGTCGCTAACGCTCCTCACTACTCAACCAGCGGTCCCGCTGGCCGAGTAAGTGGGACCGATAGCCAAACCAGACACGACCCCTGCTGACCGAGTAGGCCCGATAGCCAAACCAGACACGATCCCCTGCTGGCCGAGTAGGACCGAGGCGCTAGCCGAGGTCCATATCGAGGTCAGCCCACCAGCCTGGTTTCGATACGGCTCGTCGCTAACGTTCCTCACCTACTCAACCCGCAGAACCCGCCGACACGTCGAACTTCTCCCCTGTCAGCTTCTCCGATTCCGCCCAGAGCGCCGCGCGGAAGTCGGCGTCGTCGGCCGCCTTCTTGTACTTGTTGCGTCCGGGAGCACCGTGCAGCCCGAAGAACTTGGTCGGTCCGTAGTAGGTGCCGGACGGCAGGCCCGACATCGTCGCGGCGTAGAGCTGAGGCAGTGCCCCGTCCGCGGCCGGCTGCGCGATCGGCAGCTTGTTCGACAGCTTCGCGAGGACGTCCACGAAGTTCTCGCTCCGACCCTGCAATTCCGTTGCGGCGTAACCGGGATGGGCGATGAACGACTGCTTCGACGACCCGGCCTCCTCCAGCCGCTTGGCAAGCTCGAGCCCGAACATGAGGTTGGCCATCTTGGAGTCGCCGTAGGCCTGCCAGCGGCGGTAGCGGCGCTGCTCCCAGTTGAGGTCGTCGAGCTGGATGTTCCCGATCTGGTGCACGCCCGACGACACGGTCACGACACGGTCGGTGATCTTCGGCAGCAGCAGCGCGGTGAGCGCGAAGTGGCCCAGGTGGTTGGTGCCGATCTGCATCTCGAAACCGTCTGCGGTGCGTCGCAGCGGTACGGCCATGAGTCCGGCGTTGTTGATGAGGACGTCGGCGCCGGTGAAGCTCGATGCGAACGCCCGAACCGACGCCAGGTCAGCGAGGTCGAGCTGGGCGACGGTCGCGTTGGGTCCCAGCTTCGACGCCACGGCGTCGGCCTTGGCGGTGTTGCGGCACGCCATGATGACGTTGGCGCCGGCGGCGACGAGCGCCTTGGCCGACTCGGCCCCGAGGCCGCTGTTGGCGCCGGTCACCACGAAGGTGCGCCCCGTCTGATCCGGAATATTCGCTGACGTCCAACCGCTCATCGCAGCCCCCTGGGATGGTGTGTCGGTCCGGCGGCCTCGCCGCGACCCTGCGGCCCACGCTATTGACGCCCCCGGACGGCGTCAACGAATCGTCTCGAGCGGGCCGCTCGCCGCCGCGGTTCTCAGCCGCCGAAGAACGTCGTCAGCCGCAGAGGATTGGCGCCGACGATGCGTCGTGCGGGACGCAGCAGTTCGGCGATCAAGTTGCCCGACGACCCGAGCCGTTCGACGAGTTCGGAGGGAGCGTAGAACTCGGTCGGCTGGGACCGGCCGCGCATGATCCGGCTGCCGAGGAGTTCCCATTCGTCGGCTTCGGCGCCCGCGGAGTCGATGGCGGCGCCACTAGCGAGGGCGGGGACGCGACCGGTCTTGGCCATGTCGGAGAGGCGGGCGCATTCGTTCACCGGGTCGCCGATGACGGTGTATTCGTAGCGTCGTTCGGCGCCGATGTTGCCGGCGAAGACTTCGCCGTGGGAGACGCCGATCCCCCACCGGATATCGAGACTCTTGGAGAGGCGGTCGGCGAGGTCTCGGGCGGCGGCGAGCGCGTGCCCGGCCGGATCGTCGAGCTCGACGGGCGCGCCGAAGACGGCCAGCGCGGCGTCGCCCTCGAACTTGTTGACGAAGCCGGAGTGATGGTCGACGACGTCGAAGACGATGCTGAAGAAGGCGTTGAGGAGTTCGGCGACGTCGTCCGGACTGCGGTGCTGGGAGAGCCGCGTCGAGCCGACGATGTCGACGAAGAGGACGCCCACCTCGGTGTTGGTGCCGTGCATGCCGACGCCGTCGGAGATGGCGAGGTCGGCGACGGTGTCACCGACGTGTCGGGCGAAGATCTCGCGCATCCGGTCACGTTCGGCGAGTCCTTGCACCATCACGTTGAATCCGTGTTGCAGGACACCGAGTTCCGACGAGTCGTAGACGGGCACGCGGGCGTCGTAGTCGCCGTGGTCGACGCGATGGACGGCACGACGCATCTCGGTCAGCGGATCGGTGATGGCCTGACCGACCAGGTAGATGACGCGGATGCCGGCGGCGAGTCCGACGACGGTGAGGATCACGGTCGTCCAGTCGACGGCGCCGGCCACGTCGGGCAGCATGCCGGTGAAGCGCCCCGCGTTGACGGTCAGCAGGCCGATCATCGGCACCGCCGAACTCACCGCCCACACGGCGAACAACCTGATGCGGACGCCGTTCATGACGTGATTGGCGGGGAAGTCCTCGAGGACGACGATGGCCAGCGGTCGGGCGGCACGCTCGACGAACAGGTAGGTCAGACACGAGCTCGACAATCCGGCGAGCGTGAACGCCACCGCGACGCCGGCAACGGTCGCGACGGTGAGGTCGTCGGCGACCAGCACGTAGAACAGTGCGGCGCTGAACCACGCCCCCACTGTGGCGAGCAGTTGGTAGCCCGGGATGCGTTGCACGGCGCGTCGACGCGCATGGTCGGCGGGTTGGCAGCTGACGAACCATTTCAGCTGCGGCCGGAAGACGAGCAAGCCGAGTATCAGGTTGACGAGGATGCCGGTGATGATCGCGCCGACGACGGCCGGGAAGTTGGGGGCGCCGAGGGTCTCGGCGAACGTGAGCTGCCCGCCGTTGAAGGCGAGCTGCACGAGCAGGAAGGTCTCGACACCGATCAGTGCGTTGCTGGCCACGACACCGGTCATCGCCGTGACGGTCGCGTGGCGGGCGATCCGCGCCCGCATGTCCGGTCCGACTCGAGCCCACGCCTTGGGGCTCGGAACCGTGGGCAGTCCCCACAACATCCCGGAAGTGCGGCGTCTCAACCGCGACCACGGCACGCCACGGCGGGTGCGGCGCCTGCGTCCCATGGACCTCTCCTGCCTGCTGGCGATACTCGCAGCGTACCGGAGTCGGTGACGTCCATGTCACATCCAAGGTCCCGATGTGGGTGGTTCCACTGACTCACGGCCTGCTGCTTACCGGCCCCCCGTACCCGCCGGTCGACACTGTCGAAACCTGCACCGGGAACAACAGACCGGCACCGACGCGGGGTCGCGCGGTGCCGGTCCGTGGGCCGTCCGGGCTCTGGGGTGTCGAGCCCGGTCGGGGTTTGTGGGCGATCAGGCCTGGAGAGCCTCGATCTCGAGCGTGATGGTGATCTTGTCGCCGACGACGACGCCGCCACCCTCGAGGGGCATCTCGATGTCGATGCCGAAGTCCTTGCGGTTGATCACGGTCTTGGCGTCGAAGCCGGCAACCGTGCCGTGGCCCATGCCGGGGTTGGTGCCGTTGAACTCGAGGTCGAGGGTGACCGGCTTGGTGATGCCCTTGAGTGTGAAGTCACCCTCGAGGGTGTAGTCGTCCCCGTTTTCGCGGACGCCGGTCGAGACGAAGGTCGCGGTCGGGTACTTCTCGGCGTCGAAGAAATCGGCCGACTTGATGTGGCCGTCACGCTGGGCGTTGTTGGTGCTGATCGAGGTCACGTCAATTTCGGCCTGCACGGACGGTGCGCCGTTCTCGTCGACAGTGATGGTGCCGGAGAAGTTGTCGAAGGTGCCGCGGACCTTGCTGACCATGAGGTGCTTGACGGAGAAGCCGACGGTCGAGTGGGTGGCGTCGATATTCCAGGTACCTGCGGGAATGGGTGCCTTGACGGTGGTTGCTGCGGTCATGGTTGCGTCCTTCCAGACGGGGGCGAGTTCATCTCGATTCGCATGGGCCTTCGCGACCCATTGACACTTTAAACGGACCGCGGTCCGATTACATTCCCCTGCCGCCTATGAGCCGACGTGATCTCGGTCACGCTTGGACGGGACGGCCCCGACTGCCCGCGTCACCTCGGGACCGCTCGCCCGAACCACATCCATAAGTCGACAAATAAACCGGAAGTCGACCGATGGGTTTTCGATATCTCGCCACACTCAAAAGACCCGTAAAAGAAAGTCAAAACAGGAGGTCATGAGCCATGCGAAAGTGTTCCGGAGCCCTGATAACCGCCGCGGTGGGGATATTGGCGGTTTCCGCCACGACCGTCGCGTCTCCTGCGTCGGCGGGACCGAACGACGTCCTGGCGATGCCGCCGTTGGTTCAAGGTCAGGAGGTGACGGTCACGATCGTGAACAACTCCGACAATCCGAAGCTGTGTGCGGTCGAGACCCTCCCGGTTCCGGAGGTCCCGGTGCGCGGCGATTCGTCGTTCAACGAGAACCCGTCCGATTCCTTCGAGGCCCCGCAGGGCAACACGGCGAAGACCATGACGCTCGCGCAGGGCAGATACAACGTCTTCTGGGCATGTTCGGGTTACGCCAGCAATTCCGACGAGTTCAACGGTTTGGGTTGGACCGTCTGGGGCACCAATCCCCCGGTCCCGATCCAGAATGCCGAGGAGACCATCAAGCAGCAATTCCCCAGCGATCCGCTGCCGGTCAACGTGACGGCGCGGGACTGCTATCTCTCGATCTGTTAGTCCTCGAAGGGATCCGAGACGAGGTCGGACCGACGACGGGGGACTACCGCGAGCCGATCACCAGCGCCGCGACCATGAACGCGATCACGACCAGCGAGATCGCGCAGCCCAGGATGACCTGGTTGCGCATCGACATGGGTGCGTAGGGATCTTTGTACTCGTAGCGGTACACGACCTTGGCCGGCTCGATCGCAGGCGGCTGCGGCGTCGTGCTCGGTGCCGGAGCCCATTCACTTGAGCGGACCTCGAAGGACGGATCGGCCGCCGTATTCGAAGTATTGGCATTGTTCACGCCCGTAATCATGCCTAACCGGTAGGTGAGTTGTCATACAAATGCGTGTCGTCCGATTAGTGGAAATTCGTGCCGCAGAGCGCATCTGAATACGTCGACAATTAGATGGGACGATCGTACATGTATGTCAATTGACCCAAATGGCGATTCATTTCCAGGCGAAAACGGGCTGTTCGAAACCGTCGACCCGGGTCTGCCGATCCCGCAGAACCACCTCCGCGAACTGGTAGATCACCGCTGCGGTCGGCGCATGCACCAGCGATTCGACGATGGGTAGTTGAATCACCGGACGATCCGATTGCGGGATGTTCAGAAACCGCGGCTCCACGGCCAATTCCTGGAAGGTCACGAAGAACAGCTGCGCCACCTCGGCCGGATTCGGCGTCGGCTCCTGATACTCCTCGGCCCAGCAGACGATCGGGGTGATCACGAAACCGGACCGGGTCGGATAGTCGTCGAGTGTCCCGAGCACCGAGCCGGGCGACAACTGCACACCGAGCTCCTCGTCGAGCTCCCGCAGCCCCGCGGTGATGTGGTCCTCCCCCGGGTCGAGCCGGCCACCGGGAAGCGCGAACTGGGCCGCGTGGCGACGCATCGTAGGCGGTCGCTTGCACAGCCAGATGCCCTGTCGGCCGTCCTTCTCCGCCACCGCCAGCACGACAGCCGCTGCCGCCGATCCGGGGACGTCGACGGTCCGGTGCTGAAATCGTTCGACCCGTTCGGCCGCCACTGCCCGCTCGAGGTGAGTCACACCCTCAGTTCATCACGCCTGTCGTTCGACGCCGTGACGGCCTGCGCCAGGTGGTAGCCGAGCACGCTGAGTGTGAACAGACCGATGGCCACGTTCAGCAATGCCCCGAAGCCCTCCATCGCGAAGTCCACCAGGGCGTTGCTGAGCATGAACACCAGCGCCGCGATGCGCAGTGTCCGCAACGGCCAGATGCCCGCCAGACCCCGCCGGCGCGCCACCATCGCAGGTAGGGCCATGACGAAGACCACGATGCCGCTGATGAAGAGAATCCAGGTGGCCGGAGCGTTGTCCGCGAGCTCGAGGTAGAAGTCGACGTCGTCCGAACGATGTTCGGGGAAGACGAAACTCAACGCGCCGACGACCACCGCGAGCCCCGACGCCACCACGAGGCCCCAACCGACGATCGACACCCACCGTGGGCTGCGGAAGAAGTCCGGGATCAGTCCCACGGCCCGACCCCGCAGGATCATCAGCCGATCCGGCGTACCTCTGCTCGATTCCAGCAGGGCGCGCACGTTGGCGATGGTGGCGGCGTCGAAGCCGTTCGTCTCGGCGACGACGAGAAAATCCTCGGCCAACTGTCGACGACGCTCCGGGAGCCCGTGTGCGACACCTTCGGCTGCGATCGACGCCGCGTTGGCGAGCGCCTCGGCACCTGTGGGCGGTTTGAGGTCGCGGACGATACGACTGGCCAGGAGGACCAGGACCACGAGGACGTACATGATCTCCGGGGCCGGCCCGTAGAAGTAGTCGTTGTCGCGGGTGACGAACTTGCCGACTTCGTCTAGGAACAACCCGAAACCTATACCGCCCACGATGACCGCGGTGACACGCGCGTTGGCACCCAGGAACAGCCACCCGATGACGAGCGCCACCATCATGAGCGCCCCGCCCCACAGCGCGTGCGCGATGTGCAGGGTGCCGTTGCCGACCTGGGGGTAGCCGGTCAGCTCGAGATACAGGCGGGTGATGAGGATGGTGGCGATCGCGATGATGAGGAACCATTCGACGGCCGCGGTGCCGTGGGCGCTGCGGACGATCACCGAAGTGGTGCGAGTTCTCATGAAGTGAGTATTGCGGGTCGACGACCCGGCACCACGACAAACACTGCGGGTGGCACGAAACAAACGAGACCGCACCGCGACAAGCCGATTTGCTCGGCTCGTCGCGGTGCGGTCGTCGTTGCTTCTCAGGCCTCGAGCAGATCGGGGTCTAGGTCCCGTCCACCTGCCGGGCTGCCGATGCCGCGGATACCGAAACCGCTGTCCGCCCAGAGGCATTCACCGGTCACGACGCGTGCTGCGTCGGACGCCAGGTAGACGAAACCCTCGGCATAGTCGCTGGGCTCGGGGATGAAGCCGAGCGGAATGACCTCCTCGGCGCCGGGCAGCACCGCGTCGAGCGGTTCCTGGCCCAGGGCGGCGAGGCCTTCCATCTTCGTCCGGGCCACGCCGATGGCGACGCCGTTCACGCGGACCTTCGGCGCGAACTCGAACGCCAGTCCACGCACGATGCCCAGGTTGGCGTGCTTCGTGGACACGTAGAGCGTGCCGTCGTCGACGGCGCGGTAGCTGGCGATGGAACACGAGAAGATCATGTTGCCGCCGGTGCGCAGCAGGGCGGGCAGTGCCGCGCGGGCACCGAGCAGGTAGCCCTTGACGTTGATCGCGTAGATCTCGTCGATCGCCGCCTCGAGCTTGTCGAGCGGGACCTCGGCGAGGGAGAGATTGCCCGCTCCGACACCTGCGTTGCCCACGAAGACGTCCAGCTTGCCGAAGGCCTTCACGGCCTCGTCGACGGCGCGCTGGTTGTCGGCGAGGTTCTCCACCGACCCCAGCGTGGTGACCACGTTGTCGCCGAACGTCTCCGCCAGCTCGCCCAGGCGTTCTGCGTCGCGGTCGAGCACGGCGACCTTCGCGCCGGCCTCGACGTAACCCTCGACGACCGCACGCCCGATCCCGCCTGCACCGCCGGTGACGAGTGCGACCTTTCCGTCCAGTGTTGCCATGTGCTCGTTCCTCTCAGGCACTGACCGCGCCTCCGTTGATGTCGATGACCGCGCCGGTGGTGAAACTCCCCTGCTCCGATGCCAGGAAGGGCACCGCCGCAGCGATCTCACCGGGACGACCGAGCCGGCCGACCGCGATACCCGACGCGATCGACTCCTCGGTGACCCCGGACGCTTCGAAGTACTCGCCGAGATGTTCGGTCTTGATCGTCCCGGGATTGATGACGTTGGCGGTGACCCCGTGGGATGCGACCTCCGCCGCCAGTTGTTTGGTGAACCCGACCAGACCGGACTTGGCGGCCACGTATCCGATCGCGTTACCCAGTTGCGGTGCCGCGACGACCACCGAGCCGATGTTGATGATCCGACCCCACTTGCGGTCGATCATCTGCGGCAGCACGGCCTGGCAGAGCAGGAACGGAACGGTCAGATTGAGATGGAGCTGTTGATTCCACTCGTCTTCCGTCGACGTCAGGGTGTCCACGACGTCGGTGAAACCGCCCGCGTTGTTGACCAGGATGTCGACCTTCGGCGCCGCGCCGACGAGTGCGGCCCGGCCGGCCTCGGTGGTGAGGTCCGCGGCGCATCCGTACACGCGTCCCGGCGCGATCTGTTCCAGGCGTTGCTGCAGGTCGCCGAACTGGGCCGGGTTCCGACCGCCGACGACGACCGACGCACCATGTTCGAGCAGGGCGGTCGCGATGGCGAAGCCGATGCCGCGGCGGGCACCGGTCACCAGGGCGACGCGCCCCTCGAGATCAGTTGTCGCCATCGCGGCGCACACGTCCGCCGGGCTTGCCGATACCGCGGATCGACAGACCGCTGTCGACCGAGACCATCGTGCCGGTCATCGCGGCGGTGCCGACGCGCGAGGCCAGCAGGGTGAACACCTCGTTGTAGGCGTCCACACCCGAGACCTCCTGCAGCGGAAGCGCTTCGCGGGTTCCGTCGAGGACCGAGTCGGCTGCGGCCTGCCCCAGCGATCCGGTGCCCTTGAGGCGCGTGGGTGCGACGCCCGGCGCCACGCCGTTGACGCGAACGTCCGGTGCGAGTTCGTAGGCGAGCTGCTTGACCAGACCCAGAACCGCATGCTTCGACGCGGTGTAGAGCGCACCACCACCGCCGGCGTTCGAGCTCGCG
Source organism: Gordonia sp. GN26 (assembly GCF_054823965.1). Lineage (NCBI taxonomy): Bacteria > Bacillati > Actinomycetota > Actinomycetes > Mycobacteriales > Gordoniaceae > Gordonia > Gordonia sp. GN26. The sequence goes on from NZ_JSYC01000058.1 coordinate 22,058, forward strand.
TACGACCCGGTCAGGATGGCGTTGCCCTGCGACTTGATGAGCTCGTCGAGGCAGGCCCGCACACCCAGCATCGGCGCCAGGACGTTGACTCCGAAGAGTTCGCCGAAGGCCGCACCCAGACGATCACCGGGGATGTCCTCGAGCGGGCGGGCGGCGTCGGTGATCCCGGCGTTACCGACGAAGACGTCGATCTTGCCCCAGGCCTCCGTGGCGGCATTGGCCGCCGCGAGGTTGCCCTCCCAGGTGCTCACGTCGGCGACGAGCGGAATGACCTTGTCACCGAACTCATCTCGCAGACTCTCCACGGCGGAGGAGATGTCGACGGCGACGACCCGCGCGCCCTCGTTGATGTAGCGCGACACGACCGACCGGCCGATACCCGCGCCCGCGCCGGTGAACACGATGACCTGATCGCTCAGAGCACTCATTTTGTTTGCCTTTCTCTCATTGCTTCGATCCACCGCCCGTACGCGTTGGCGCTCCGAGACAGAACGCCTCGCCACATGCATGGCGAGGCGTTCCTTCTTCGTCCGTCAGGCGGACCGTTGTGTCGCGGAAACCCCTACCGGGCAATGCATTTCGTTGATTCTAGCAGTCCCGGACCGGGCCACTTCCGGCGCCCCGTCGTCAGTTCCCGAGACCGGATCCGACAGTCGTACTGTCCTTCTCGTCTCGCTTCGACGCCACCAGGTAACCCACGGCGTAGAGGACGATGGACGAGAACAAGACGACCAGCTGCGCCGACTGGTTCCAGATCGCCGGAACCGTGGAGCTCTCCAGCAGGATGACACCCACGATCGACGGCACGATCCAGGCGATCAGACCCCAGCCCAGGCGGGGCAACCGCGCGTCGTCGACCTTCGGCCCGAAGGCGCGGTCGCGGGCGTTCAGGGCGAAGTGGGTGAGGACGACACCGACCCAGCCCACGACGAACACGCCCTGCCAATTCAGCGCGGTCTGCACGTAGCTGAACACGTCGGTCAGCATGAGCAGGAAGACCACAACCGCCACGGCAGCCACCCACGCCGCATGCGGCAGGCGGATCTTGGTGAAGGTGCTGAGGATTCGCTCGAAGTTCGTCGTCGACTGGTAGTAGTTCAGGGTGTTCACGCGGGTCTGCGAGATGACGATGAACAGCAGGCCGAAGAGTCCAGCGCTCATGAGGACTGCCTGGACGACACCGATCTCCGACGCCGGCTCGGTCGGCAGGGCCACCTGCACCAGGAAGATGCCGGCCACGCCGTTGATGATGAACAGCACAGCGTAGAAGACCCAGCCGAAGGTGACGTTCTCGTGGAACCGTTCGTCTTCCTTCTTCGCGAATCGTGCGAAGTCGACGGTGGTCGGCATCGTGATGAGGATGCCCAGGTAGAGGACCACACCCAGCAGCCAACCGGGCAGCGCACGGCCCTCGTCGGGGACGACGCCCTCGAAGCTCGTCCACGATCCGGAGTCGAACTTCACTGCTGCAGCGACGATGACGACGATCAGACCGATGAAGTAGAACGGCAAGAGGTATCCGTTCAGCTTCGCCATCCAGTCCTGGACGCGCCCCAGCATGAGCGGCAGCATGCCGAGCACCACCACGGCGTACCAGATCCGGATGTCGCCGGCCTCGAAGTACACCTGGAACGCGACCGCGAGCGTGCTGCTCTCGAAGATCGCGTAGTAGAGCACGGTCGCCGCCACCAGCAGTGCGGTGAGGGTCGCACCCCAGCGTCCGAAGATCGCCTTCGTGAGCATGGTGGTGTTGAGTCCGTAGCGGATTCCGAGGCGGGTCATGACGATGCTGACGGCACCGTAGAGGACCGTCGACACCACGACGGCGATGATCGCGTTCACGGTTCCGTACAGGCTGGCCGCGAGTGCGCCGTAGAAGAGCCAGACCATCGCCGACAACAGGGACCAGTACGACATGGTCACCTGCCAACGACCCAGCCGCATGGAGTTCGGGACCGCGGCGGTACTGAAGTTGGCGTCCGAACCCTCGTGTTCCGAGTGTTCGGTGGGGGGACTTGCCGGCAAAGCTGGCATCGATTACCTCCGGTTTTGCACACAGTTTTGAATACAGTGCGATCAGTGTGTACGAAGGACCCGCCCGAGGTAAGTCTTTCGTGTAACAGTTGCGTTACACCTCACGCCCTGATTGCGACTTCCCCTGGCGCGCAACGCCGCCGAGGTTCCCACTGAGTCGGATCGAGTTAGGAAAGCCTTGTCATCCGGCACGTTTTTGATACTTTGGGGACAATGTTGAATACAGTCGGCAACGCCGGCAGAAAGGCGGGGCGAGTGGCCAGCAGTCCGAAGACGCGGTCCGGAACAACGGTTGATGAACTCTGCACCGCACTTCGGGATCGCATCGTCGCCGGCAAGTACTTCCCCGGGCAGCGCATGTCGCAGGAACAACTGGCGGCGGAGTTCAAGGTCAGCCGCACCCCGCTTCGCGAGGCGTTCCAACGCCTGGAGGCCGACGGGCTCCTGGTCTCGACCGCCAACCGCGGCGTCCACGTCGCCCCGATCGTCAATTCCGAGACCGAACAGAGTTACGCCCTGCGCATCCTGCTCGAGCCGCCGACCGTCGCCGCGGTGCTCGAGTCGCTGTCCGACGCCGACATCGACCAGATGCAGACGGCGTTGCGCGACATGCGCGACCACCGCGATCACAGCAGGAGGTTCCAAGAGGCACATCTGGCGTTCCACGACGTGATCCGCGTCCGCTACCCGAAGTCCTTCGCGGACCTCACGCAGAACCTGTACACCATGATCTACCGGCATCAGAGCGTGTACCTCTCGCATCACCGGGCACCGGAGGACTTCATCGAGCTCGATCAAGACCTCCTCGACGCGATCACCGAGCGCCGCACGGGCTCGGCCCGTCGCGTGCTGGAATTCCATCTCATCGATGCGGCGCTGGGACTCGTCCTCGATGCCGATCCCGACCACGAGTTCGATTCCCTGCTCGTCGCGCTCAAGGGCCGCGACATCGTCCTCGAGCACGACGACGCGGGCCGTGTTCCCCGGCCCGCACGTATCTACTGGCTCGACCACGACGAGGTCCTGCCGGAACGGACGACGTCGAACCTGATCCTCACCTACGCACCCAAATGACAAACCGCGGTCCCCGGTTCGCACCGGGGACCGCGGCTTTCGTCTGTCAGGGAGCGAGCAACGCACCGGCACGCGGCACGACCGGGTCGAGACCCAGCCGGTTGAGAATCCGCCACGTGGTGGCCGCGGACGCGGTGAGCACCGGGATGTCGAACTGCTGCTGCACGGTGTCGAGCACCGGCAGCGACGGCATCTGCACACATGCGCTGAGCACCAACGCATCTGCGTCGCTGGTGTCGACCTTCTTGACGTGCTCGATCAGGTTCTCGGGGTTCAGTCGCCCGACCTCGAGGTTGTCGGCGACCTCCAGGCTGAGCGAATCGACCACGGTGAACCCCTCGTGGGCGATGTACTCGCACACCGTCTCGGTCAGCGGCTTCATGTACGGGGTCACGACCGCGATCTTCTTGACCCCGAGATGGGTCAGGGCCTCGGTCAGGGCACCGGCCGAGGACAGGACCGGGATGTCCTCCCCGCTCTCCTCCTTGGCCACCTGGGCGAGCTTCGGTTCGGCGCACGTGTGGTAGCGCAGGCCCTGCGACATGATCGCGACCAGGCAGGCGTAGGCCATCACGTCGACGCGGGCGTCGGCCAACTCCGCCGCGCACCGCAGCGAGTCGTTGTCCATCGCGGTCAACTCTTCCGGCGTCACCTTCTTCATGCGCATGCGCGAGGAATGGAAGGTGAACCGTTCGGGCCGGATCTCCTCGCGAGCGCGAAGCATCGCCGGGATCTCGGTCTCCATCGTGGTGTTGGAGCTCGGAACGATCATCCCGATGCGGTAGTTGTTCGTCATAATGCCTGCCTAACAAAATAATTCATTACGGACCGACCCCGGCGGGCCGGCATGAACTGGATTGCCCGGGCCTCAGACGACGCGCAGGTGCGTCGTCTCGAGTTCCCGGACCACATCCGTCGTGGGATGACGCCACGAGATCTGGGCTTGCCGCCCCGCCCGCAGATCGTCGAGACCGCCGAGTCCGAACGCCTGCCCGCGGATCGCGATCGGCAGCGAGCAGAAGCGATGGCCCGGATCGCCGGTGGCGATCACGCCCAACGCGGTGTCGAGCAGATGGAACGTGAGGACGTCCCGGGCCGAGCCGGCGTCACCGGCCTCGACGGCCTCGAGGAACTTCCTGTCGGTCACCATCACGTCGGAGACGGCGACCGGACGGGAGAAGTACAGGCGCTGATGCCGATCGATCTGGGTCAGCTGCGATTCGATCATCGTCTCGACCCCGGGCGGACACCGCTTCAGGAGTGCACGGTGGAAGTCCCAGTGGGCCAACTGAAATGTCCGCGAGCTCAGGTCGTTCTTCCCCATGGCCGCCAGGGCCTGTCGCATCTCGTCGAGATCCGCAGGGGTGACCCGCCCGAGGATCGCCGACACCACCGCGGGCTCGACGAGGAGCCGCAGCGCGTAGGACGCCTCGAGATCAGCGAGGTCGATCGGCGCCACCACCACTCCGCGATTCGCCTGGCTGACCACGAGGCCTTCGGCCTCGAGTCGCTGCAGCGCCTCGCGGAGTGGCGTACGGGAGAGTTCGAGCTCGCGCGCCAGTTGCACCTGCGAGAACGCGAATCCCGGTTCATACGAGCCGGAGACTATGCGTTCACGGAGTGCCTGGTACGCGGTCTCGACGGCGCTACCCCGAGCGCCCACCGATGTCACGCATCCTCGGACCCCAGACGGGTGGCGATCAGGTGGGTGAAGAACTCCGGCGTCTGCTCGGCCAGCACCTCGAGCGCCATCGCGTCGAGGAGGACTGTCGCGTCCGTCTTGGGGACGTACAGCTGGAGCCGAGCCCCGTTGCGTGTCCACACCTTTCGGAACTGGACACCGGCGAACTCGTTGCCGATGCCGTCCCATTCCTCCGCGCGCTCGACGCCGGTCGGCAGCTGCGCTGCGACCGACTCCTGGCCTGCGATGCCTTCGTCACTCATGCGTTCACTCCTACCGTCCGGCTCGTCACCGAGATGACCTTCGGTTCCGAACCATAGATCTCCGGACCGCGGACACCCCGCAGCACCGAGAGCTTCGCGCGTGCCGCTTCCACGGCGTCGAGGTCCAGCGTGACCACCTCGACCGCCGCCGGGCTCTCGCCCAGATCGGCCATGACCTCGCCCCACGGGGAGACGGCGAGCGCATGACCGTAGGTCGGGAACGCGTCGGTGTACTCCGGCGACGGCGAACGCACCGTGGCCGGTGCGACGACGTACGCCAGGTTCTCGATCGCCCGCGCCCGCAACAGGGTGTGCCAGTGGGCTTCCCCGGTCGACTGGACGAAAGCGGCAGGCACCAGCAGGACCTCGGCGCCGGCGAGCGCGAGCGCCCGGAACAACTCCGGGAAGCGCACGTCGTAGCAGATGGTCAATCCGACACGCACGCCGTCGATGTCGAGCACGGCCAGCTCCGACCCCGGCTTCTCCACCGACGACGCCTCGAAGGACTGGCCCCCGATGTTCGCGTCGAACAGGTGCAGCTTGTCGTATCGACCGGCGACGGTCCCGTCGGAGTCGATCACGATGGCGGAGTTGACGACCCCGTCGGCGGTCTGGTTCTTCATGCCGCCGACGATCACCGACACCCCGCGCCGCGCGGCCACCTCGGCCAGCGCCGCGATGGCCGGGCCGTCCTCGGTGAACGCCGAGGCACGCATCTGGACGTTCGAGCCGAGCATCAGGCCGTTCTCCGGCAGCACGACCAACGCCGCGCCCCCGTCCGCCGCCTGCTCGACCAGCGAGACGGCGACGGCGAGGTTGGCGTCGATGTCGGTGGTGGCGTGCCACTGCGTCAGGCCGACCTTGAGCGACCGTCCCGTCGTCTCCGTCATGACGAGACGCCTGCGGCGCTGTTCGCGGCCGCAGCCTTCGCAGCCGCCGCGTCGAGGTCCATGTTCACCACGGTCCAGCCGCCGCCGGAGGCCTCCATCGGCTCGTAGCTGTACACGTCGCCGAACACACCCGGACCGGTGATGCCGAGCATGATCATCCAGTTCATGATCTCGTACTGGCCGTGTGCGAGAAGCGGATACGGCTCGAGCGAGCACATGTCCAGACCGCGTCCGGTCGCCAGCAGCTTCAGCAGGTAGGTGTCGAACTCGACGTCGACGCCGCCGAAGTGGCCGGGGTCGAGCCAGTGCGACAGGCCACCGGTGGCCAGGACCGCGACCTTGAGACCGGAGTTCTCGATCGCGTCGCGCATCGCCACACCGAACTCGCGTGCGTTGAACGGCGAGAACGAGCGGGCCGGCTGGGTGATGATCGGGATGACCGGCAGGTCCGGCCGCGGCAGCAGCAGTCGCAGCGGGACGATGAGCCCGTGGTCGAGCTCGACCTTCTGTGCCTCTTCGACTTCCAGCCCGTGAGCGCGGACGACGCGGGCCAGCTCGGTGGCGAACTCGCGGTGACCGGTCAGCTGCAGATCGAGATCGGGGCGCTTGAAGAACTCCATCGAGCCGACGTGCTCGTCGCCGACACCCAGGACGAAATGCCCGGTGTTGAAGCTCTGGAAGTGGCAGTCGGCCGACACCAGGATGACGTCGGGATCGGCGGCCGCGATGTCACGGGCGAGCTTCTCGTAGCCGGCGAGCAGACGCTCGACGGCCTCCGGCGGGTCGATCTCGGGACGGGCCAGCAGGTCCGGCACATGCGAACAGCCACCGGCGAACACGAGGTTGCGCGGCAGGTCCGGCGTCGGGACCGGGATGCTGTCGTCGACGATGAAACCGCCGGTGCTCGCGGCGTCGCCGAGGTCATCGTTGAACCAGCGGCTGACCAGGATGGTGACACCGTCGTTGAGACCGATGGCACGCAGCCGGTCGCGGTTGCCGGACAGGATGGTCTCGGCCCATTCGGCGTCGATGCCCAGCAGTTCCGGCGCCCGCTCGGGGCTGGCCTTCACCGATGCGAGAAGGTCGGTGTCCTTGGCCATCTCGAGGATGGCGCGCTCGATGGAGCTCTTGTCGACACTCATTCGCTGACCAGCTTTCCGTCCCGGACCACGGCGACGCCGTCGATCTCGACCGTGCAGTTGCGCATCGGCACGTCGAGGTGTGCCGGGGTCTCGCGGTTGGCGAACCGGTTGGAACCGGTCGACCACATGAAGTTGCCTGCGGTGGAACGCAGTTCCTGGCCGTACAGCGAGCGCGGGTCGTAGACGTCGAACGCCGACCAGCGGGCACGCTCGAGCAGGCCCCAGCCCATGTGGCTCAGTGCCCACACCTCGCTGTCGTTCCATGCCTCGAAGTAGTCGCGCAGCACGTGTGCGTCGGCACCGTCGCCCTTGATCTCCTGGATGAAGCCCTTCTCGACCTCGATGGTCACGGTGTCGCGGACGTAGCGCTGCCACGGGATCAGGGCGTCGCCCGGCTGCAGGACGATGCGGCCCTCGGCGGTGCGGTCGTTCGGGAAGCAGGCGACGAAGCCGGACGGCCAGTGGTCCCAGCGACCCGGCTCGTCGACGTAGCCCCACTGGTGGGTGATCGGCAGGTTCTCGCCGGAGATGTCCGCGGTCAGGTCGGTGCCGGCCGCGCTGGTCACGTGCAGGGTGCTGCCGGCACGGAGCTTGTTGCCGCCGTTCTCCACGGCCTCGCGCAGTTCGATGTTGCCGGCGAGACGCTCGAGGACGTCGTTGGGCTCGGCGACGAACAGCATCCGCTTGCCGTTGCCGGTGATGCGGGTACGAACGTCGGAGTGGATGAGGCCACCGACGGTGACGTCGATGACGATGTCGCACTCGCCGGCCGCGGCCAGCAGCGGGGCGACCTCACGGCCGTCCGCCTCGTAGGGCGGCAGGTTCGGATTCGACAGACTCGATGCGTGCAGGACGAGAGCGCTGGCGCCGAGCTGACGTGCGGCGGCGACCGCGGCGGAGACATACTCCTCCTTCTGGCCGAGCTCGGCGATGATGCCGACGGTCTCGGATGCGGTCACCTTGCAGAGCTTGAACTGCTCGACGAAGTTCTCGGTCAGGGTCTTCGGCATTTCTGGATTCCTCTGTTCGACGTTCGGTCAGATGTTCTGTGTTGTTGACGAATTCGCGGGGTTCGTCAGTGAGCGGCGCGGACCGCTCCCCCATCGACGGCGACGGCGTTGCCGGTCATGAAGGACGCCCGCGGCGACACGACGAAGGCGATGGTGTCGGCGATCTCGGCGGCCTCGGCCCAGCGGCCGAGCGGGATGTCCTTGACGATCTTCTCGATCTCCTGATCGACGGTGGTGCCGTTGCCGGCCGACTTCGACTCGACGATGTTCTTCATCCGGTCGGTGCCGGTGGCGCCGGGCATCACCTGGTTGACCCGCACACCGAAGGGGGCCAGTTCGGTGGCGAGCGACTTCATGAACGCCGACGCCGCCGAGCGGTACGAAGCCGAGAGCACGCCGCCGGGCGCCGGCTGGCGGACCCAGGTCGACGAGATCAGCACGATCGCACCCGACTTCTGCTCCCGCATCTGCCGTCCGGCGTCGAGCGCCAGCTGGACCACCGGACGCAGCAGCGTGTCGTGCGCGGCTTCCCAGTCCTCCCAGGTGGAGTCGAGCACGGGCGTGATCTTGGGGCCGGGGGTGTTGAGGACGACGACGTCGAGACTCCCGTACTGCTCCACGATCTCCTCGACGAGGCCGGCGGTGGCCCCGCTCTCGGAGAGGTCGGCCTGCCAGGGCACGATCTGTCCGTCGTCGAACTTCTCCGGCTCGCCTCCGCTACGCGAGAGAGCGATCACCGTCATTCCCTCGGTGGCCAGACGTTCGGCGGTCGCCCGGCCGATACCCCGGGAGGCTGCCGTGACGAGTGCAACCCCGTTGTCCAAACCCAAATACACCGATGACTCCTTTGTTGATGTTCGCTCGCTGTCGGCGACGGCTTCCGCCGGTGCCGGTCAGGAGATCTCGCGGATCGCCTGCTCGGCGCAGAGCGAGATCGCCCGTCGCGCATTGCCTTCGTCGCCGGCGGGGACGGTTCCGTCACCCTCTACCGACGCATAACCCCATTCGTCCGACCGGAAGACCGACGGGCACATGTCGAAACACGTTCCGTAGCCGTCACATTTGGTTGCATCGACCGCAACTCGCATCACCGGTCTCCCTTCTCGGCGCCTTCACGGCGGGTCAGTTCCAGCCCCGCACTGCGGGCCAGTGCGGAGGCTCCGTCGATGAAGCTGCAGGCACCTCGACCGCTGAGTGTCGAGCCCCACCTCATCAACTTCTCGGTGGCGTCCGGCTGGGCGACACCGCGGCTGATCTGGCGCAGGGTCCGGGCGATGGCACCGGTTCCGCTGACGCAGACGCCGCACTGCTTGGCCGACTCCATCTGGTACCAGGCGGCCAGTTCGGTGGCCGTCTCCAGAACGTCGTCCTCGGGGCCCAGCACGGTCACCGCCGCGCAGCCCAGTCCGCCGCCCGCCGCCGCGAACGCGTCGTAACAGCACGGCAGCGCGACCGCCGAGGCGTCCAGGACACCGCCGAACCAGCCACCGACGAGCAGACCCCTGACGTTCTCGACCGAGCCGCCCGCGGCGGTGATCAGGTCGGAGACGGGCCGGCCCAGTTCCATCTCGTAGACGCCGGGCCGTTCGAGGTCGCCGGTGACGGTGAACAGCGCGGTCCCCTTGGCGGTCTGCGTTCCGACCGAGGCGAATTCGGCTCCACCGTGGATGCGGATCCAGGCCGCGTGCGCCAGCGACTCGACGTTGTTGATCAGCGTCGGCAGACCACGGACACCCGCTTCGAAGGGCCGCGGCGGCTTGCTGGTCGGCAACGCCGGACCACCGTTGATCGCCTGGCAGATCGCCGATTCCTCACCGGCGACGTAGCTCATGCTGGTCCGGAACACCCGCAGGGTGAGCCCCTCCGGCACCAGGCCGGCCTGGTCGAGGTCGGCGATCGCGGCCTCGACCGACGACGCCGCATCCTCGTGGGACACACAGACGATGGCCTCCGACGCACCGACGGTGGCCGCCGCGATCAGCAGGCCGTCGAGGACCAGGTGCGGACGGCGCGTCAGCAGCCAGCGGTCCTTCGACGAGGCCGGCTCGCCCTCGTGTCCGTTGGCGACCACGACGCAGTCGCCGGGTGCCGCGGCCACGGTGCTCCACTTGCGGAAGACCGGGAAGCCCGCTCCGCCGCGTCCGCGCAGACCGGAGATCTCCAGTTCATGCAGTATGACGTCGCGTTCGACCGGCCCGGCGAAGGCGCCGAGGCGGCGTTCGTCGTCCAGTCCCCAGCCGTCCTGCTCCACGCCCGGCACGACCAGACGCGCCCGCGTCCCGTCGACGACCTCGGCAGGCGGAATGATGTCGGCGGCGCGATACAAGACGGGCCGTAAAGTTGTTGTCATCCCACGCTCCTGACCATTCGAATTGCTTCCTGCACGTCAATGACGTCGCCGTACTTGGCGTCGATGTCCAGCAGCGAGGCGTCGTGCGGCGCCGCTTCCCGGTCGCCGACGCATTCCCGCACCACGAAGGTGGGGAAATCGGCGGCGCAGGCATCGACTGCTGTTGCCCGGACACATCCGGATGTCGTTGCACCCGTGACGATCACGCTGTCGGCACCCAGCTCCCGCAGCAGCTCGGCGAGCCCGGTGTAGGCGAACGCCGAGGCGGTCTGCTTGACCACCAGGTGTTCGCCCTCGCGCATCCCGAGCCGCGAGTCGATCTCCACCGGTCGCGTCCCTTCGCGCAGTTCCTTCATCGCCGGCATCTTCTGCAGCCAGGTGCCGCCGATGCCGTCGTTGTCGACGGGAAACGCGATGGTGGTGAAGATGATCGGCACACCGGCCGCGCGGGCGGCGGCGAGCAGATCGTTCGTCGCATCGACCACCGCGTCGAGGTCGCAGCCGGGGCCGTACTGCGGTTCGGTGAACCCGAACTGCAGGTCGACGACCACCACGGCGGGCGAGGTGCCCGGCGTCAGCCGGCCGAGGAGGCCACCGCGCCGGTAGCGTTCACGCAACTGCGATTCCGCTTCGGCGGCAGCGGTTTCGGTGCCGGCGGAGTCAGCGGTGGCGAGGTCGGCGCTCAAAACTCGAACTCCGGCCACTCCCCCGGCTCGGCCCGCATCATGTCGGCGTAGAAGCTGTACATGTTGCGCTGCACGCCTTCCTCGTACCGGGTCCAGAAGACCTTTCCGGGGCCGGGCCAGTCGTCGGGGTCCACCTCGGTGGCGATGCCGACACCGGGCATGCCCATCTGGTAGTTCAGGTCGAAGTCGAGCAGTTCGGCGGCCACCGAGCTGCCGTTCTTGGCCACGGTCAGCCACGGCTCGGTGTCGTCCATCTCGAAGGCACCGCCGAGCGAGAACGTGCCCAGGCCGGCACGGTAGGTGCGGTCCTTCTGCTCCGGGGTCATGTTCTTGTAGCCGATGAAGTAGTTCCAGATCTCGATCTGGCCCGGGCCCTTGGGCTGCCAGGTGCGGATCGTGAGCACACCGGTCGGCGCGTGGTTGGCGCCGTCCTCGGTCATCGGCAGGGCGAGGATCGAGAAGTTCGGGAAGACGTTGCCCACGAAAACGCGTGAGCGACGGGCGACCTCGAGCTGCTCGGGGCTGATGTCGGAGCCCTTGAAGGTGGCCGCGAGGTCCTCCGGGAAACCGAAGAAGTTGGGGCCCGGCTCGTCGGCGTACTCGGCCATCGAGAACGACAGCGAGTGACCCGGCGAGGCCTGGATGTGGTAGCCCATCATGTTCTCGCTGAAGGGAACCGGGAACGCGCCGATGCTCCACACCGACTTGTGCAGCGTGCCGAGGTGGTAGTCGTCGCCGGAGAAGTTGTCCGCACCGGACTTCCAGTTGGCGTCGACGACGAACCGCTGCGGCGCACCGAGCACCTCGACGCCGTCCTTGTCGAGACCGAACACCAGGTCGAGGTACCAGGCCATGCCGCCGAGGTATTCCCGCAGCGGGGGCGCCGAGGCGTCGAGCGTGGCGAAGATCAGGCCGTGGAAGGACTCGACCTGCGCGGCCCTGGCCAGCCCGTTCTCCGACTTCTTCATGTTGCCGAAGGCGTTCTTCCACAGCGGGGCTCCGACGAGCTCGCCGTCGGCGGAGTAGGTCCAGCCGTGGTACGGGCAACGGAAGTGCGAGGAGTTACCGGAGTCCGAGCGGCAGATCTGGACGCCGCGGTGCCGGCAGGCGTCGAACAGGACGTTGACCTTGCCCTGCTCGTCACGGGACACGATGAACGAGTCCTCGCCGATCTTGCGCAGGACGTAGTCGCCGTTGGCGGCGATCTCCGACTCGTGGGCCATGTAGACCCAGCTGCGGCCGAAGATCTTGCGCAGTTCGGCCTGGTAGACCTCGGGGTTTCCGAAGATGGCGGACGGGATGCGGCCTTCGGGGAGACCGGCCTCGATCTCGTCCATCAGACTCTGCACCCGCGGCGACAACGCGGACTGGGCTGGTGTGGGCTTCATCAGAATGCTCCTGGGCTGGAAGAGCTGGGAAGTGGTGCTAGAAGAACAATGAGAGGTTGTGCGTACCGATGACGGTCAGATCGAGATAGACGACCCGCTTGAGCAGGCGCCATCGGCCGTCCTCACGACGCAGGATGTCGTCACGCTCGCCGGAGAGCATCTGCGGCGTGGTCTGTTCCTGACGCGTGCGGTAGATCAGCACGTTGCTCTTGACCCGCAACAGATGGTCGCCGTCTTCGTGCTCACGGGTACGGATGTTGGAGACGAAGTGACGCACGCGCGACGGCGGGTCCTCGGCCCACGCGTACTTCGTCTCACCACGGGCCACCCGTGAGTTGAGCGAGCCGAGCGTCTCGTTCAGATGAAACGTCGACTCGGTGAACCCCTTGCCACGCGCTCGTTCGACCGTCTCGCGGACGGGAACCTGATAGACGATGTCCGGGCTGACCATGGTGCTGAGCCACTCGCGCTCGTTGTAGTCGTCCAGCAGTTCGCACTCGAACATCAAGAAATCGACTGCCTCGATGTGGCGCGGGTCCGCAATGGACAGCGGCGGCTTCGATGTTGCCGGCGAGTCTTCCACCCGGAGACCTCCTCGTAACTGAATACAATTTTGGATGCATGCAGAGTCTGCATACAGTTCGCGACCCCCGCAAGGGGGCGCCGAGTTCTGTTACACGCCCGTCACAATTTTGTCTGTCGCGGACGGAATACCTCCGGAACGAATATCGGCCGAAGACTTGCGCCGCCGGAGGTTTCCCCTCATCCTAACTGTATCCAAAGCTACATACACTTTAGTTAGGTCACCCAAAGTTCGGTCGTCGCAACGTTTCTCGACCGATCCCGCCCCATGCAGTGCTCCCCCAGTCAGCCCAAACGAACCGCTACACACGCGAGGGACCCACTATGAAACCGCCTCCGTTCGACTACGTCGCCCCTTCCTCGGTCGAAGAAGTCCTCGATCTGCTCTCCGATGCTCAGGACGGTGCATCGCTCCTGGCGGGCGGCCAGAGCCTGATGCCACTGCTCAACATGAGATTCGCCCGGCCCGAGCTGATCATCGACATCAACCGCGTGGACGGCCTCGACGGCATCGTCGTGTCCGCCGACAAGGTGACCGTCGGTGCCACCGTCCGTCTGGCCACCATCGAGCACGATCCCGACGTCGCCGCGGCCCTGCCGATCCTCGCGACGGCAGCGTCCTACGTCGCCCACCCGCAGATCCGGGCCCGCACCACCATCGGCGGCACGCTCAGCCACGCGGACCCGTCCGCGGAGATGCCCACCGTCGCCGTCGCCCTCGGCGCGACGATCAACCTCCGCTCGAAGACCGGCACCCGGTCGGTATCGGCCGAGGAGTTCTTCGAGTCCACCTTCACCACCTCGAAGGAAGCCGATGAGCTGCTGGTCTCGGTGGACTTCCCGCGCGAGGCCGGCATGACCTTCGTCTACGACGAAATCTCCCGCCGCCAGGGCGATTTCCCGTTCGCCGGCCTGTGCCTGGGCCTGTCGGTGCGGGACGGCGTCGTGGCGAGTGCGCGTGCGGCCGCCGCCGGTGTCGCCGACATCCCGCAGCGCCTCCCCGCGCTCGAGGCCGCGCTCGTCGGCCGGTCCATCGCCGAGGCCACCGAAGACGCCGCGACCGCGGCCGCCGGTGAGGCCAACCCGCCCACCGACATCCACGGCACCGCCGCCTACCGGCGAGGACTCCTCCGGTCCCTCGTCCGTCGTATTTTGTCCACGCTTGACGAGGAGCAGAAATGACCGAACCGACCAAGTCGATCACGTTCACGCTGAACGGATCCGAGTGCACCAGAACGGTTCCGGTCCGCACTCTGCTGAGTGACTTCCTCCGCCACGACGAGGACCTGACCGGCACCCACGTCGGCTGCGAGCAGGGCGTCTGCGGCGCCTGCACCATCCTCGTCGACGGCACCCCGGTCCGGTCGTGCCTGATGCTGGCCGTGCAGGCCGACGGCGCGACGGTCGAGACCGTCGAATCGCTGGCCGACGAGGGCGAGCTGTCCTGCTTCCAGAAGGCGATGAAGGACGAGCACGGCCTGCAGTGCGGTTTCTGCACCCCCGGCATCCTGATGAGCGTGACCGCGGCCCAGCGTTGCGGGCGCACGGTCGAAGACACCGAGACCGAGGTTCTCGGTGGACACGTCTGCCGCTGCACCGGTTACACCGGCATCCGCTCGGCGATCCGCAAGACCTGGACGGAGGCCTCCGAATGACCCCCACGGAAACCAACCAGAACGCACTGATCGGCGCGTCGGTCCCGCGTGTCCAGGACGACCGCATGCTCGCCGGACAGGGCTGGTACGTCGACGACATCAAGGCCACCGACGCACTGCACGCCGCGGTGCTGCGCAGCCCGATCGCCGCCGGCCGCGTCACCGGCTTCGACGCCACCGAGGCCATGGCCGAGCCGTCGGTCCGCTTGGTGCTCGGCCCCGACGAGCTCGAGGCCGGCCTCGACACCCTGCCCGCGCCGTGGCTCATCCCCGGCCAGCAGGAGGTCGACTTCGTCCTGTTCGACCGGCAGATCCGCTACGTCGGCCAGCCGCTGGCCATCGTCGTCGCCGAGAGCCGCGCGGCCGCCGAGGACGCCCTGGAACTCATCGAGCTCGACTTCGAGGAGACCCAGGCGATCGTCTCCATCGAGGAGGCCCGCGCCGAGGGTGCCCCGCTGGTGCATCCCGAACTCGGCTCCAACCAGGTCGGCCAGATCCACTTCGGTGATCCCGTCGACGCCCTGGAGGAGGCCTTCGCCAAGGCGCACACGGTCATCGACCGGGTGTTCACCATCCCCCGCATCAGCCACAACTCGATGGAAGCGCGCGGCATCCTCGCCGAGTGGATTCCGGCGACCGGGCAGATGACCATCCACTCGAGCACCCAGGTGCCGCACATGGTCCGCCAGGACGTCGCCAAGGCGCTGCGCCTGCGCGCCGACCAGGTGCGCGTCGTCGCCCCCGACGTGGGTGGCGCGTTCGGGCTCAAGACGCTGCTCTTCCCCGACGAGGCGTTCGTGTGCCTGGCCGCCAAGACCCTCGGCGCCAAGATCAAGTGGATCGAGGACCGCTCCGAGGCCCTGGTGTCCAGCTACCAGGGTCGCGGCCAGCTCGACCGCGCCCGTCTCGCCCTCGACGCCGACGGCAAGTTCCTGGCCCTGCACGTCGACCTGCACGGCGATGTCGGCGCGCACTCGTGCACCGGCACCGGCGGCACCGGCCCCTTCCAGGTGTCGGGTCTGATGGTCGAGGGTCCGTACAAGTACGCCGACGCGGCCGGCGCGACGGTGACCGCCTGGTACACCAACGCCGTCCCGACCGGCGCGTACCGCGGCTACGGCATGCAGGAGGCCACCTACGTGCGTGAGCGCCTGGTGGACGAGGCCGCCCGCGTGATGGGCATCGATCCGGTGGAACTGCGTCGCCGGAACATGCTCACCGAAGAGGAGCTGCCGTTCGTCACGCGCCTGCAGATGCCGTACGACTCCGGCGACTACCCCGAGTCCCTGCAGCGTGCGGTGGCGATGGCCGAGGGCAAGAACACCACCTCGACCGACCGGGTGCGTCGCGGAATCGGCTACGCCTCGTTCACCGAGATCACCGGCTTCGCCCCCACCGCCCTCACCGAGGTCTTCGGAATCCACTGGAGCACCTGGGATTCCAGCAAGGTCCGGGTCAACGAGGACGGTTCGGTCACGGTGTTCTCGGGTCTGACCGCGATCGGTCAGGGCGTCGAGACGGCCTTCGCGCAGATCGCCGCCGACGTGCTCGAGATCCCCCTCGACCGCGTCTCGGTCCAGCTCGGTGACACCGCGGTCTCGCCGTTCGCCAACATGGCCTCGCAGGCCAGCCGCGCGCTGACCATCGGTGGTCCGGCACTGTTCGACGCCGCCACCCGGCTGCGCGACCGCATCCAGACGCTCGCCGCGAACACGCTCAAGACCGAGCGCGACAACGTCACCTTCGACGGGGACAAGTTCTCCACCCTCGACGGGTCGGCGTCGGCGACGTGGCAGGAAGTCGCCCACCGCGGCTGGATGGGCTGGGGCCGCGGCGACAGCGACAAGATCGCCCTCGAGGAGCTCGGCGAGTACGACCCGCCGAGCATCACCTACGGCTACGCCACCCACGCCGCGCAGGTCGCCGTCGACCTCGACACCGGCAAGGTCGACGTCGAGAACTACTGGCTGGTCCACGACGCCGGCGTGCTGGTCAACCCGATGATCGTCGAAGGCCAGATCGTCGGCGGCGTCGCCATGGGCTTCGGCACGGCACTGCTGGAAGAGGTCGTGTACTCCGATGCGGGACAGCCGCTGACGACCACCTACCTCGACTACCTGCTGCCGGCGTCGGAAGACATCCCCGAGATCGAGATGGAGCACACCGTCCATCCGAGCGCGATCACCCCGGGCGGCTACAAGGGTGTCGGCGAGAGCGGCACCATCCCGCCACCCGCGGCCATCGCCAACGCCGTGGCGAACGCCGTCCCGGAGATCGCCGAGAACCTGGTCGCGCTGCCCATGTCCCCGACCCGGGTGTGGACGCTGCTCGACAAGGCCGGCCTGACCCGCTGATTTGCACCAGCCATCTAGAAAAGCAAGGCAGACAACATGATTCTCGAAAACACTTTCTCGGTTCCGGCCGGAATCGACGAGGCGTGGAAATTCCTCAACGATCCCGAACGCGTCGCCCCGTGCATGCCCGGCGCCACGCTGGACTCCTTCGAAGGCGATGACATCGCCGGTCGGGTGAAGGTCAAGGTCGGCGCCATCCAGATGAGCTACAAGATGAAGGGCCGCTTCGTCGAACGCGACGACGAGAAGCACCGCCTGGTCATCGAGGGCGCCGGCAAGGAGAACCGCGGCGCGGGCACGGTCAACGCCACCGTCACCCTCACCCTGACCGAGAACGGCTCCAACACCGACGCTCTCGTCGAGACCGACCTCGCGATCACCGGCCGCCCGGCCCAGTTCGGTCGCGGCGCCCTGGAGGACATCGGCGGCAAGATCGTCAGCCAGTTCGCCAAGAACCTGGCCACCCAGTTCGACGAGCCGGCCCCGGCCGAGGAGACCGCCGCTCCGGCTGCTGCTTCGGCCACTGCGGCCCCGGCTGCGGCCGCGGCGGCGCCGAAGACCGTCGCCAAGCCGGCCGAGGCCGAGCCGCTGGACCTCGTCAGCGTCCTGGGCCCCGACCGCGACAAGGTCATCAAGGTCGCCGCCGCGGTGCTCGTCACCCTGGGCCTCGGCTTCCTCCTCGGCCGTCTCACCAAGCGCGGATAGGGGATTCGGCCATGATGCGCGACGTATTGGGGACGATCAGCCGGTGGCATGACGCAGACATCGACTGCGCGATCGCCACCGTCATCTCCTCGCAGGGATCGATACCGCTCCCCGTCGGCAGCATCATGGCCGTGTCCCGCGACGGCGCGGTCGCCGGAAGCATTTCCGGCGGCTGCGTCGAAAGCGACATCTTCCACGAGGCCCTGGACGTCCTCGACACCCGGGTGCCGGTGATCCGCACCTACGCCATCGACGACGACGAGGCCGGCTCCATCGGCTTGATGTGCGGCGGCTCGATGCGGGTTCTCGTCCACCCGGCCGGTCGCGCCGATCTGCCGGGCCTGTCGGCCATCGCCGACCCGCTGCCCGAGACCGTGCCGGTCTCCGTGGCCACCATCGTCTCGGCGGGTGAGCTCCAGGGCCGCACCATCGTGACCGTCGGCGACCAGGTCGCCGGCACCCTCGGCAATCCCCTTCTCGACGCGGAGGTCATCAAGCAGGCCCGCCGGCACCTCGAGGCCGGGTCGGCGGTCACGGTCGACATGGGCGTCACCGGCAACTGCCTCGAATCCGATCTGAGCGTGCTGATCTCGTCGACCGCGCAGCCGCCGCACCTGATGGTGTTCGGCGCCGTCGACTTCTCCCGCGCCCTCATCCGGTCGGCCAAGGCGCTGGGCTACCGGGTCACCCTGTGCGACGCCCGGCCGGTGTTCGCGACCCCCGAACGGTTCCCCGAGGCCGACGAGGTCGTCACCATGTGGCCGCACACATACCTGGAATCACAACCCATCTCGGCGTCGACGCTGATCTGCGTGCTCACCCACGACCCCAAGTTCGACGTGCCGGCGCTGACGGTCGCGCTGCGTTCCGGCGCCGGTTATGTCGGTGCGATGGGCAGCCGCCGCACCCACCACGATCGTCTCGCGCGGCTGCGCGCCGCCGGGGTCACCGACGACGAGCTCGCCCGCCTGTCCTCCCCCATCGGCCTGGACCTGGGTGCGGTGACCCCGGAGGAGACCGCGATCTCGATCCTGGCCGAGATCATCGCCCAGCGCCGCGGCGGCACCGGCAGCCCGCTCGGCCGCGTCGACGGACCGATCCACCGGTCCGTGGTGCCCGCGCTCACCCCCGGCTGAGCCGGTTTTACCCACCGCCGGCTGGGCCGGCTCATGAACCTTCTGCCCCCGGGTGTGTCTGTCCCCGGGGGCAGAATCCATTCTCGGGTGTATCAGGTTGGGGCAGTAATCATCTCGGGTTTGCCTGTTCCCGGCATAATCGGCCGTCGGGTGTGGTGCTGTCCCCCGGGCGTCAGTTCTACGGGTGTGCCTGTCCCGCTGGCGTGTCTAACCCCCGGCGAACGGGGGCATCACGTCGACGCGGGCGCCGACCTTCGTCGACAGCTCGCGGGTGAACTCGCCGTCGCCCCGGCCGTCGGCGGCGGGGCCGAGCAGGTAACCCGCCACCGCGAGGATGCGACCCAGGTCGGGGCCGTGCCGGTCGACGAGCACGGTGCGCAGTTCGCGGAGATCGGCGCGGGCGGTCAGGTGGACGACCTCCGACCGGATCCCGGTGACCGCCTCCGCCGCTGCGAAGTAGCGCACCTCAACCGCTTTCGTGCCGTCAGCCACCGATAGCTCCCATACTCCGTTGCGGGGGAACGAAGTCCGCTGCTGCGACTCCGTGTCCGGCCCATTTGTTCCACATGGCGCCACGCCACAGGTCGGCGATGTCGTCGTCGGTGGCGTTGCCGCGCAACGCCGCCCGCAGGTCGGTCTCGTCGTCGCTGAACAGACACGACCGGACGGTGCCCTCGGCGGTGAGCCGGGTGCGGTCGCAGTCCGAGCAGAACGACCGGGTGACCGAGGCGATGATGCCCACCGTCGCGGGGCCGCCGTCGACGAGCCACCGTTCGGCCGGCGCGGACGGGTCTTCCCGACCGGTCGGGGTCAGTGTGAACCGCGTGCCGAGGACGTCGAGCAGCTCCTGCGCCGACACCATCTGGTCGCGGGTCCACGTCTGGTCGGCGTCGAGGGGCATCTGTTCGATG
>NZ_JSYC01000059.1:0-1435 GCF_054823965.1 Gordonia sp. GN26
GGTCAAGTCCCAGGTAGTGGTGTAACTCGTTTCTGATCCTTCGTCGCTTTCAGGCAGGCAGTTCGATCAGCGGGTCGGTAGTGGCCTCCGTTGTTGTGGTCGTGTCGGTGGTCAGGGTCAGTCGACATCGGGTGAGGACCTCGAGGCCGAGGTATCGGCGGCCTTCGGCCCACTCGTCGGTCTGCTCGGCCAGGACCGCGCCGATGAGTCGGATGATGGCGTCACGGTTGGGGAAGATACCCACAACGTCAGTGCGGCGGCGAATTTCGCGGTTGAGTCGTTCGGTGGGGTTGTTGGACCAGATCTGTCGCCACACGTCATCGGGGAACCCTGTGAAGGCCAACAGGTCCTCTCGAGCGTCACCGAGATGGTCAGCAACCTTGGGGAGTCTGCCTTCGGTGTATTCCAGGAGTCGGTCGAACTGCTCGTGCACGGCAGTGGCGGTGGGCTGGTCATAAACGCTGTGCAGCATCGCTTTGACCGCCGGCCACATGGACTTGGGGCACACCGCCATCAGGTTGGCCGCGTAGTGGGTACGGCACCGTTGCCACACGGCGCCGGGCAGGTTCGCCGCGATCGCCTCGACCAGTCCGGCGTGGGCATCAGAGGTCACCAGACGCACCCCGCCCAGCCCGCGGGCGACCAGATCGGCGAAGAAGGTGTTCCAGGAGGCTTTGGTTTCGCTGGTCGCTACTTGCATGCCCAACACCTCGCGGTGGCCATCGCCGTTGACACCGGTCGCCAGCAGGACAACGGCTTTGACGACCTGCTTGTTCTCGCGGACTTTGATCGTCAACGCATCGGCGGTGACGAAGGTGAACGGCCCGACCTCGTCGAGGCGACGATGGCGGAACGCTGTGACCTGTTCGTCGAGGTCGGTGGCCATGCGTGAGACCTGTGACTTCGACAGCGAGTCGATGCCGAGAGTTTTGACCAGCTTGTCCATCCGGCGGGTCGAGACTCCAGCGAGGTAGCAGTCGGCCACGACGGTGATCAGTGCTGACTCGGCCCGCTTGCGGCGTTCGAGGAGCCACTCGGGAAAGTAGCTGCCCGAACGTAGCTTGGGAATGGCGACGTCGACGGTACCGACGCGGGTATCCAGTGGCCGGTGGCGGTAGCCGTTGCGGCGGTTGGTGCGCTCTGGTGTGCGTTGGTTCCATTCGGCTCCGCAGACCGCGTCGGCATCGGCCGACAGCAGCGCGTTGATCATGGTTTGCAGCAGCTCACGCATCAGATCTGGTGACGCCTCGGCCAGGGCTTGGCCAAGAAGGCCTGCAGGGTCGACAATGTGGGGTGCGGTCATCGCGATGACTCCTCGAGGATTCTGTGGAAGGTTGACTCGAAGGATCACGCGGTGGCCGCTCTGCATCCGTTAACGACACGACGTCGATAACGAACTCGGCCACCGAGTTACACCACTCTATGGGGCACTACT